>CAIKNA010000041.1 GCA_903828645.1 uncultured Bacteroidales bacterium | reverse complement strand
TTATATCTCTACCTGGGTTATAATAACGGACCTGATTTCAGAAGGATTCAGTTAAGTAACTCGGCTTACCTGGGCGGCAATACAACCGACCGGGCAAAAAGCATTGCGATTGACGACCTGGGAAGAGTATATTCAACCGGTCCTGATGGTAACCCGATAAAAATTTACAACAGTGATCTTACAACCCTTCTTTTTTCAATTCCGATGGATAAATGCGAAGGAGTTGCAGTAAAAAGAGAATCAGGAAATTTGTATCTGTATGCAACAGAAAGAAATGCCGGCACGATATCCAGGTTTTTACTCACAGAAAGCGGGATAAACATCACAGGATATGCATTGAACGGACTGGATGGAGACGGAGTGGTGCAGGTATCAGGGGGAAGCGGCATCCGCGGCATTGCCATTGGTCCTGATGGTAAAATACTCGTTGCAAACCCGGGAACCGGGTTCGTATCGAAACTTAACGCGGATGGCAGCGGTCAGGTGGATTATAACTATGCCTCCAGCGACAATCCTTACTATTTTGCCATCATGGACGGGCAGGTGTTTGTCACCCACGGTTCTTACATGTCAGGGACAAAAGTCTCCGTCCTGAATTATGGCGACATGAGCCTTCTTGGAAATATCATTCCTCCGTTTGCCGCCCTGGGATACAAAACGACTGATGCGGCCGACATGATAAGTGGCATAGCAGCCTTTACAGATAACAAGGGATTTTACATCACCTATGAGGATGGGTCCGCTGCCAACGACAGTTATAAGGAACCTGTAATTAAAGTAAGTTTCCCACCGGTCCACAACATCACCCAAAACACCTTTTTTACGACCATTCAGCCTGCAATTGACGCTTCTGCAAATAACGATGTGATCGAAGCGGATGCGGGAACATATACTATTTCAGCCGGGACCCAGTTGAACGTAAACAAACAGATAACCTTACGGGCGGCATCAGGATTATCCTCCAAACCGGTAATAACAACAAGCTTTTCCAGTTGGACCGGATGTGCCGTGCAAATTGCTGCGGATAATGTCGTAATCGACGGTTTTGAAATAACGAGTTCGTGGGCGATCAGCAAGAACCCGAATGACCTGGTGGGGGATTATGGTTCGGCAAAAAACAACTGGACGATTAAAAACTGCAATATCCACCAGGGGTATCGAGGCATTATGGTTACAGGAAACAACGTAACCATCCAGGGGAATGAGATTCATGAAACATACAGCGATTGCATTGATTGCGAATATGGTAAATGCGGCGGATTGAAGGTAACCCAGAACTGGCTGCATTCAGAACATACCGACCTTTTGCCCAACGCCAAGCCTGCGGGCATTACCTATAACTGTGATGCAACCACCACCGGAAATGTGGAGATTTCATACAATTACTGTAACTCCTGCCGTACCTTCATTGATTTTCAGCATAATGGAGGAAATGCCCCGGCAAACAACATCCTCATCATGCACAATACGGTCGACTGGAACCTCACCGCCCTGCCTGCCTCACCTATTCCCAGCGCAACCGTTGCCCAGCAGATGTCCATTGCTTTCTGGACCGGCAGCGGGAACTGGACAGCTTCAAAATTCACCATACGCGACAACATTTTCTCCCGGCAGAAATGGTATTCCATCGTCAATACGAGTGGTTCGTCAGGTCCGTGGGTGGGAAGCCTTAATCTCAACAACAATTTATTTTATCAATGGTATCTGGTGGATGCCTATTACCCGGGTAATGCTTCACCCTATGAATGGCCTGCCGCACGAGGTGCGGTTGGATGGAATACCTATGACGCTGCTCCGACATTTACAAATGATGTATTGGGAAATCCGACATTTATAGCAACCGGAACTACTGCAAATGAATATTACCAGTTGAATTGCGGATCTCCTGCAATCAATGCAGCTTCCGACAACACCAACATAGGCGCAAACCAGACTAACCTCCCTGTTTTGCCTGTCAGCATCAGCATTATCGCCAGTGCAAACCCGTTTCTACCCGGTGCCAGTGTAACATACACAGCTACAGTAAACAACGGAGGGAACACCCCGGTATTTCAATGGATTGTGAATAGGGTAAATGTGGGGACCAACAGCAATATCCTCACTTATTCTCCTTTAAATCATGATACCGTAAGCTGCAAAGTCACCTCCGGTATTTTATGCACATCCAACAACCCTGCAACATCAAATAAAATTGTAATGTCGGTTTTTGTTCATCATACAAAAAATTACGTTGCAACAACCGGCATCGATGACCCTGCGGGCGGAACTTATATAAATCCATGGAAAACAATTCAATATGCTATAAATAGCAGCAACGCCACCGATACCATCGTAATTAAAACTGGCACCTATCTGCATACCGTGACATTGACGCTGAATAAATCATTGGTGATAACAGGAGATTATTCAGGTTCTCAACCTGTAATCCAGTTTACTGATGCGGAATATCATGGGATTACAATAACGGCAAATAATGTTCGTCTGGAGAATCTGAGGCTTTACAGGAATGGAAACACGGTTGGTGCTAATTCAGCCCTTATTGGAATCCCGAGCGGAGGGACATGGCCTTCTTATACTGTAGCCTGGTCAAATATTGTTGTTAAAAAATGTACGTTCGACTGGGGAAAATACGGCATGATGGTCAATGCGGAAAACATTACTGTTGACAGTTGCTCGTTCCTTAACCAATACAGAAACGGTATTGTTTTATACGGAATCAAAGGCAATACAAACATTACCCACAATTATATCGACGGAACAATCAGAAATGCCAGGAACCTGGTATATATCACCACTGGTTCAGGCACACCGGATATTGAAGGAACGATCAACATCAATTACAATACCAGTTATAAAAAGGTGCAATTTTTTCTGATGGATTTCTGGGGAGTTGATCTGGCCAGGAAATTAAACCTGAATATCATTCATAATACGATTGATTTTGCAACCAGCAAGCCCGTCACTTTTTACTGGCCTCCCGTTAACGGGTTCACAAAATTCAATTCCATTTCAATCCGTGATAATATCATGTCAAATGGAAAACTGGGAGTTGTAATTGATTTTAACACCACTGATAACAGCGCACTACCTGCAAACGGACAGATTATAGTTAACAACGATCTTTTTTATAATAATGCCGATGATGTTAATTACACAAAACACCCCAACAACACAAATATCGCGTGGTTGACCAACGGGCCTACCCCGCCGGGTGCCTCCGGAAATATGTTCTCCCTGGCCGCTAACCTGGCCGGTAATCCTTTGTATCAAGCCACAGGGACAATTCCTGACCAATATTTTACGCTGACATCAGGGTCGCCGGCAATAGGTTCTGCTTCCGATGGTACTGATATCGGCGCATGGCAAACACCTGTAAATAAATGGAAAGGGACGGTAAGCACCAACTGGAACACCGCGGCCAACTGGACCGGGAATACAGTGCCTGCTGCTGACGCAAGCATAATATTCGATGTTGCCCCGGTTAATCACTGCATACTTGATCAAAACCGCTCGGTAACCAACATCTCCAATACCCAGTCAACCTATCGTGTGGTAACCAACGGGTTTAAACTTACCGTGAAAGGGGCCCTTAATTTAACGAATGGCGCCCAGGTTGATGCCTCGGCACCCAACTCGACCATAGAGTTCGCCGGTGCAGCAGCTCAATCAATTCCTGCCGGCGCGTTCTACAACAATGAAGTTTATAACCTGGCCGTCAATAACATCGCCAATGTTTCCCTCTCAGGGACTTTGCATTTGCTGAATGCCCTTACCTCCACGGCTGGTCGATTGGATGCCCTCACCAACTCTCCCGCAATAACCTTTTCCGGCACATCGTCCCAGACCATCGAGAACAATCAGTACCTCAACAACAGCGTATATAATTTAACCATAGAAAATGCAACGAGCGTTCTGCTCAACACCGATTTTACCATCGGCAACGCATTAACGATCCCTGCGGGAAAACTTTTCACGGTAGCTGCATCGAAAAAGCTGAATGTAGCAGGAGCGCTCACCAACAATGCAGGAGTTTCGGGTTTTATCCTGCAATCAAACGCCACTGGAACTGCGTCGCTGCTTCATCATACCGACAATGTGCAGGCAACGGTACAAAGATATTTCAGCGGAACCACCGAAGCCTGGCATTTCCTTTCGTCGCCCGTGGCAGATCAGAATATTAACGAAAACCAGGGTACGGGCAATTCCTGGCTGCCCTCCGGCACCTATGGCAACGGCACCGGTTATGATCTCTACATCTGGCACGAACCCACCAGTACCTGGATTCCTTACCTCGACATCAGTTCACCCATCAACTGGAATACACTGAACCCCGGAAGCGCCTTCATGGCGGGTCGCGGTTATCTTTATGCCGTACAGGCATCGAATCCGACAAAAACATTTGCAGGACATTTAAACAATGGCGTTTTTAGTTACGCGCTCACCGCCAGCAGCAGCATCGACAGTCTAAGGGGCTTTGTTGTGGTGGGTAACCCCTACCCCTCCTCCATCGACTGGCAGGCTGTTTCGGGATGGACACGGTCAAACCTGGTGAACAGCGGCGGCGGTTACGACATGTGGATCTACAACGTGGCCGCGAATAATTACGGAGTCTGCAATTCAACGGCCGGAAGCACCGGAACCAATTCGGTAACCAGGTACATCGCTCCCATGCAGGGATACGTCGTGCGTGCAACCGGCGCCGGAACCCTTACGCTGGATAATCCCGTTCGCGTTCCCGACAACTCCAACTGGTTCAAGGAGCAGTACCTTGAAGAAAATAAAGTAAGCCTTTCGGTCAACGCTGATGCCGGTTACGGATTTGACGAGATACAACTTGATTTCGGTCATGCTGCCAATGAAAACGGCGCCATGAAGCTTTTCAGTTCAGTAGCCACGGCACCAAGCCTCTATATGGCGAATCAATCGCAGAACCTGTCGATACGCTATTGTACCAGCACTGCTGAAAATCCTGCAGTGCCGGTGCGGTTCAAGGCGGGTGCGGATGGAAATTATACCATCACCTGCAATTTCACCCCGTCCCGGTTTGACACTGTTGTACTTGAAGATCATCAGGCGAACAGCACTCAAAACATGAAAGCGGCAAAAACATACAGTTTTCATGCCTCAAAATCGGATCCTGCAAATCGTTTTGTATTGCGTTTCGGCCCTGACAATAAAAACCAGGACCTTACATTTCCGGCAAAAATTTACACAGACGGCACCCGCCTGGTAATTGACCTTTTACTGGTTCCCCTGCAGACTGATATGTTCGTATACGATCTGACAGGACAACTGCTGTTGCAGCAAAAACTGGCAGGTGAAAAATTACATAAACTTAATTTGACTGCAGCGTCTCAACTGTTGATTGTTTATCTTAAAAACCCTGACGGAACCCTGTGCCGGAAATTATTATGGCCGGGATAATAGGGTTCCATAACATATGTTCCATAACAATTTACAATTATTTTTTGTGTTTTAAATTCATTTGCCTATATTTGCGCCTTCACCATAACAAGTTTACCGTCTTCGCCACCATTAACAAACCAGATAAGAAGCTTTCTCAATTCGGGAAAACGACATAATCTGCATATAGCAAACTCATAATCAACCACTTTAAGTGAATTTGCCTTGCTGAATTTGAAAAACCGGATGACTTTCCGGAAATCTGCCCGTTTTAACTTGCCAGGAAAAGTCAATTTCCTCTGTTCCTGTTTCGGCAAAAATCTTCCCGGCTTTATCCAGGAGTCTGAAAGTCCCAAAATCACTCACCGGTTATATCACCGCTACTTTTATTTAAGGCATTCTCATGCACAAATGGAAATGACCGGACAAACGTTTTGCGATCATTTTGAGACAGATTTTCCCGTTTTAAGAAATGATTATCAACATTGGCAATACCTTACACTACGCATTTAGCTGATTATTAATATTTTAAATATTCTCATTCTCCCCGGCATCATTTTTGCAACATCCTATATAAGAAAGGGCACCAAAAAATCAAACAACACATAACCACGAAATTTTAACAAATACCACAAACAAACAACAAACAAACAACAAACAAACAACAAACAACAAACAACTAAAACAAAAACACCATGAAAAAAACATCAATCATCATCGCAGCGATCATCATGATCGCAGGGTTTACATCCTCTCTTATGGCACAAAACGTTATTCAAACTGGTGCAGCAGCAAAAATTGTTTCAGCCCTTACCGTTTCAAACACTGATCTTGACGGGTTGCATTTTGGTACAATGACACGCCCAACTGCAGCAACCACTGTTCTGGTTACAGCTGGTAACGTTAGATCTGACGGGGGAGCAATTACACTGTTAGCGCAAACTCCTACATTCCATGTTGCCCATTATTCTGTTTCAGGGGACGGTACTGCAACTTATTTGATCACCTTACCTACGACAAATGTACCTATAACCAATGGGTCTGTCTCTATGATCGTCAACAACTTTACCAGTTCGAAAGCATCAAACATTGGTACGCTTGTATCAGGAGCAGATACTTTTACTGTTGGGGCCACTTTAAATTTAGATATTAATCAAGCCTCCGGATTATATACCGGATCATATGATGTCAGTGTAGCTTATAACTAAATTAACTTTACAAAAAGAGGGGAGTTTCATTTTTCAAACTCCCCTCTTTTAAATCAATTCTCGATTGATTTGTTGAAAATTTGAAAATTCCAACCAGGTTAAGATAAAAGTTCAAATCTTAAATTCACACAACAATACAAGCAATCTCACCATTAATGAAAGAATTGAGCAAATATATACGGTCTTTAAAAGCATGGTCTTTTACCGCTGTATTGTTCCTTTGTGCCCACCTTTCTATTGCGCAGCCTCCACTTCCAAACCACAGTCATACCAATTCAGCAGAATCTTTTGTCAATGCCTACATTCTCGACGCACTCTCAATCGTTGAAACCCAGGCTTTGCATTTTGGAACGATGACGATTCCAACTTCAGCAGCCACGGTTATTCTCACTTCTGCCGGTTTCAGATCAGTAGGACTAGGTACAGGGAACATCACTCTTTTGTCGCAAACTCCCATTGCCAAAGTCGCTGCCTACCATGTAGATGGTTCCGTGGGCGCTACCTATGTCATTCACCTGCCGTTTTCAACCACCATATCCAATGGCACCTCCTCAAATGATATGACTGTTGACAATTTTACAAGTTCGAAAGGGGTGACGAATATCGGTACCCTGAACGGCTCCGGATCCGATTCATTCACAGTAGGAGCAACATTAAACCTGGCAGGCGGACAACCGGCTGCACTTTATACAGGAACTTTTAATATAACTGTAGCTTACAACTAATAAAGTTCTCAAAGACCATGAAGAGGGGGATTTCCGGTTTTCGGGATTCCCCTTCTCTTTTACATACAGGATGCTGTCATCCCATTCTCTGTAAAAAGGGGGAACAACCTCCCGTTTTAGGAACATTGATTCAGGTTGGAATAAAGATTTTTATCGTAAATTTACCCTGCGATTATTTCCACAGGAAAGTAAACCGCAATATGGGTTTTTAATAATCAAAGCATGGATCATAAATTATCAGTTCTTATCGTCGAAGATAATGCAAACGATGCCGAATTGAATGCCTGGTATCTGCGCAAAGCTGGTTATACTGTTCATTTTGTACGTGTTGAAACGGGCGAGGAGATGAAGAATGCGCTTGAATCGCAAGCTTGGGATATGATCCTGTCTGACTATTCCATGCCGCGGTTTGATGTGTTGTCGGCACTCGCGATCTATCATGCCTCAGGTCTGGATATTCCTTTTATTGTCATTTCCGGTGCGATCGGTGAAGAAAAAGCGGTGGAGATGATTAAAGCCGGCGCGCATGATTATTTGTTAAAAGACAGCATGACCCGGTTTGCATCGGTGGTGAAACGAGAACTCAGCGAAGCCCAGTTGAGACAACGGCTTGCCAATGCCAATACAGCCCTGGCAAAAAGTGAAGAACGCTACCGTACCATGATCAAGGCTTCTCCCGATGGCATTGTCATAACCAATCTCAAAGGTGTTATCACCGAAGTTTCCGCGGTCGGGCTTGCTCTGTATGGCACGCAGACTACCGAAGACCTTGTCGGCACTCATTTTTCAAGGTTCGTTCCCTCAGACGAAAAAACGAATTTTGAAGAAATTTTTAATCATACCATCAGAGATGGGCTTGCTCAGAATGTCGAGACCAGGTTCATAAAAAAAGATCAGTCGCTGATTGTGACTGAGACAAGTGCCACGATCCTGCATGATCCCTCTGGCAAACCGATTTCCTACATGATCATCATCCGCGATATTTCCGCGCGCAAAAACCTCGAAATGCAGCTGATCCACTCCGACCGGATGGCCGGCCTGGGTGAAATGGCGTCGGGAATCGCGCATGAGATCAACCAGCCATTAAAC
>CAIKNA010000040.1 GCA_903828645.1 uncultured Bacteroidales bacterium | reverse complement strand
GGCCTGTAACCAGTTTGAATTTCAGGGAGGTGTCCGAAATATTTTCAAAAACACGCACCCCGCCGTCGCCATAGGTGAAAATGTCCATCTTCCCGTCGCAGTTATAATCGGCGGTAATCACCCAGTCGTGGAGATCGGGCAGCAGAAGCGCATATTCAGGGGCAAAGGTATAATCGATGGTATTCGGGGTGCCGTGGTTGATGAAGGTCAGTTTGCGGTTGCCATGACGGTCGAATACCAGCAGGTCGTTGACCCCGTCGCCGTTGAGGTCTATGGCGCAAAACTGGCAGGAATTGAGCCCGCCGGCCCACGGGAATTTCAAAGGCACTCCCGACAGGAAACCTGCGACCTTTCCATGGCAGTTGCCTGCCGGAATGGTTTTGTTCAACGTTGTTGAAACTTGTGAATAACCGGAGGTGATGATCCCCAGGAAAATGACAACCAGCAGGGATTGAAAAAAAACTAGCGGTGATTCATGCTTTCTCATCGGGTTGCAAAGTTATCCAAACTTTTGCTACCTTTGAATCATTCGTGGCATTGATGGGGATGAAAACAATTTGAAGTCTTAAGGTGTTTAGCAAATGTGAAATCGTAAATCGTAAATCGTAAATCGTAAATCTGAAATCAATATGTCCCGCATCTTAGTGATCGATGATGAAAAAAGTATCCGGAACACCCTGCGGGAGATCCTGGAATATGAGAAATACACGGTGGATGATGCCGCAGACGGGGAGATCGGCTTGCAGCTGGTCAGGGAACAAAGATATGACGCCATCCTTTGCGACATCAAGATGCCGAAAATGGATGGAATCGAGGTTCTGACAAAAATATTCGGGATTGCCGACACCCCGGTGATCATGATCTCGGGACACGGGACCATCGACACGGCCGTTGAAGCCATTAAAAAAGGGGCCTATGATTATATCTCAAAGCCAATCGATCTGAACCGCTTGCTGGTTGCCCTTCGCAATGCCCTTGACCGGACCCGCCTGGTGGATGAAACCCGCCTGCTGAAACGCAAAATCGGGGCAAACTATGAGATGATCGGGGTAAGCGATGCGATGATGCAAATCAGGGCCATGGTCGCCAAAGTGGCCCCTACCGAAGCCCGTGTGCTGATCACCGGTGAAAACGGAACAGGCAAGGAGCTGGTTGCACGCCATTTGCATGCAATGAGCAACAGGAGCAACGGCCCTTTTATCGAGGTGAACTGTGCCGCCATCCCCGCCGAACTGATCGAAAGCAATCTTTTCGGGCATGAAAAAGGTTCATTTACTTCCGCATTGAAACAGCACAAGGGCGATTTCGAGCAGGCCAACGGGGGAACCCTGTTCCTGGATGAGATTGGCGACATGAGTCTTTCCGCCCAGTCGAAAGTGCTGCGCGCCCTGCAGGAAAATAAGATCACCCGGGTCGGCGGTGAGAAGGATATCCCTGTTGATGTGCGCGTGATCGCTGCAACCAACAAAAACATCCGGGAGGAAATTCAAAATAAAACGTTCCGGGAAGATCTTTATCACCGGCTGAGTGTCATCGTTATAGAGGTCCCGCCGCTCCGCCAGCGTCCCGATGACATTCCATTGCTGGTCGGGCAATTCCTGGGGGATTTTTGCACAGGAATGGGCAAACCCATGATGGAGATTGCACCCGGGGCAATTGATGCGCTGAAGGAGATCCGGTGGACAGGCAACATCCGGGAATTGAAAAATGTGGTGGAACGCCTGGCCATTCTCTGCGACGGGACGATCACGGCAGAAGATGTGAAACGTTTTGCAATATAACCTCGGGGGTTTTCCCGTACTGCCTGCCTGCGTGTAAACTCGCCAGCCTGCCTGCTATTTCACCATCTCCCCGTTTATCAATGCTTCCATGGTAAACGAAAAGCCATACTCCCTTGCCGGAAGTGTATACTGGTCGTGGGTTCTTGCCCCCCAGCTGTCGTCGCCGCCAACACCCATTTGCCTGTAATCGATGT
>CAIKNA010000039.1 GCA_903828645.1 uncultured Bacteroidales bacterium | reverse complement strand
CGGGCTCTATTCCATCTCATTTGTGCTTCTCTATTACATCGTATTCCTGGTGATTGCTTACGGATTCGGCCTTGACCGGCTGGCGCTGGCTGTTCCCCTGGTTCTGATCCTCGGGGTGAAATACAGCTATTTCTGGATATCAACGGAAACCCACCAGGCGCTTGTTTACACCATCCTTTTTTATGCATTTCTGACCTGGTCGAGGCGTTTCAAACCCGGCGTTTTTTTTTGGATCTTGCGTCTGGTGGTGGCAACGGGGATCCTCTTCCTTTGCTTTTATTCGCATCCAGTCTCCCTGTTTACAGTATTGTTCGTCCTGGGATTTTTCGTCATCGAGAACAAACTCTGGCTGAAACCCGATGGATATTTGCTGGGAGGCATTATCGTAGCCCTGGCCGTCTTTAAATTTTACACCAGTTCCGCTACCGGGTATGAGAGTTTTTTCTTCAGGGGGTTCGGGGAATTTTTTGAACGGTTTGGGTATGTACTCCATTCTGAAAGTTTCAGGTTCCTCAAAGCGAATATCCTAAAGGTTTATCTTTTCTCCACGATCCTGTTACTGGTCACAACCTGGTGGTATGTAGCGATGAAACAATACCTGAAACTCGCCTATTACCTGGTTTCGCTGCTGCTTTTTTCACTGATCCTTTTCACCACCTTCAATATCTGGTTTTTACCCTTCATCCAGGAGAAAAATCTCATGGGACTGAACATCTTCCTGCTGATCCCGTTCCTCAGGGATGTCGTCTTCTCCGGCGAAAAGAAGAGGCTGGCCGCACAGGGTTTATTGATCCTGATGTTCCTGGCGGCCATTATTCACGTGACAGTCGCCTCTTCCTTCTACCGGAACCGCATCGCCTATCTTCGTACACTGATCAGCAGCACCAGGCAGTTTTCTGAAAAGAAGTTTATCATCGGCGAACCAATGGTCGACCGCGAAAAGATCAACGTAAACTGGGCGCTTGCCCCTGAGACCCTCCTGCTGAGTTCGCTGCAAGGTCCCGATTCATCCGTTTCCATCTATATCAACGATGCCTACGGGAAAATTGCGGAAGGAACAAAACTGGATGATTCACTGCTTTTTATCTGCGCTCCGTGGGCAAAAGAGCTTGAGATACGCCGGCTGAACAAACGCTACTTCAACCTGGAACATTCAGCTTACAGGACTCTTTCGGAAAAAGACATGGTCCAGGGAAAGGAGATCTCCTTCTATATGAACCGGTTTGATGATCCATACCTCAGGGCACGTGACAAGAATTGCCTGACCGACAGTTCCGGGAACGCCTTTTACCTGCTGAAATCGGAATTCAGTCCCGGATTCTATGGAAAGTATTCGGATCTTTCGAAACGTCAGGCAGTGCTGATTACCGTATCGGTCAGGGTGTTTCCGTTTGAACAATTGAATTCCAAATGGCTCAACCTCGTTATTTCAAAAGAACAAAACCAGGTTGTGCTCGATTACCACAGGTCGGGCCTGGATAAACCGGACACTTTAAAACTCAACCAGTGGAACACGCTCACGGTTTCGGGTATTGTCAGGAGTTCGGATACCAGGGACCAGTTGAAGATCTATCTCTGGAACCCGGAGAAGAAGAGGGTAGGGATGGATGATTTCTCAATCACTTACAAGGTTCTTTTGCAATAATCATAGGAAAAGTGAGGCCGGCTGAAGCCATTATTTTGTGAGATACACCCTGAGATCATCGATGTAAAAAAGCTGTTTGCCCGGATTCCAGATATATACTTTCACCTGGTCATCCGGGGATAAGAATTTCGGGACAGTCGTTCCGATGGTGACCCTGTTCCACCTGCCCGCACCCTCTTTCCTGTCGTTGAGTTTCACGGCTGTATAACTGTAGGATTTGTTCCGGTGCTCAAACGAGATGACCAGCAGCGTATTCTTGTCATGTCCGATCACGGGGATGTTGACATAGAGGCTCACACGCAACTCCTGATTATCACTCTCCGGTGGCAGCGTTGAAACCGGATGGCAGATTCCCGGGCTGTACTCTGTACGGCTGTCCATCCGGTAAGCTTTTTTCCCGCGATGGACCGTATCGGCCGTAAGGTAGGATTGATCCCATGCATCGCCGGGGTTTTCAAAAGTGTTCAGGTATAATGTTTTATAACAGGAAGCTGCATCCAGGGCCTCCTGCAGCGAATCGCGGATGGCGCGGTTGTCGGCCACCTCGCCGGCCCCCATTGCTACAGTGATATAGCAGTCGTACCAGCCTCCGCCGAAGGTAATCCAGGGTACCGCGGGCCTGAAGTAGTTGATTACTTTCTGGTGGCGTTTGCCAAGCAATGAATCCAGCGGGATCTTCGACTCGTTTGCACCGAAATGGGCATCCCATACGAGTACCGACCCGCACGGGATGGTGTCGAGGAACTTGCTGTCGCCGAAAAGAGAGCATTCAGCCGGGTTTTTACGATAGGGGTCGGCTTTCAGGTAATAGGGCACATTGTTGTCGGTGTAAAAAATAAGCCGGTGGGCATAGGGTGAAGCCTGGAGCCATGCCGTTGCCCTGCGGATGGTCTCTTCCTCAGGCGATAAAGGGCAGGGGGTCTTATATGTGATGAACGGGGTGACAAGGACGGCTCCAATGACGAAAACCATGAAAGAACCAGATAGAATCCCGGATTTACGCAACAGGGCGGCCAGGTCGCTGAATCCTTTCAGGGAGATCAATGCCGCCAGCGGTAGGACGGCCGCCATCACGCGCTCCAAGCCCATCGATCCGCCCAGGGCTTTCCAGAAAAGGAAAGAATGAAAGGCAAAGTACACCACAAAGGGTGTAAATACCAGAATTGCCAGCATCCGGGCGTTTTTCCGGATGGCATGATCGCGGGACAGGAGATCGCGTAACATCGCGCCCATCCCTGCAATGAAAAGAATTTCGAGGGGGAGCCCGATGACAAAACTGCGAAGCCCGAGGAAATGCCACAGGCTGCCTGCCTTGTTGTAAATCGGGTGGGTGTAGTTGACCGGGTATGGGAACCGGTTGACGAGCCATAGCAGGTCCCTGTAATAGAATCCCCCGGCAATGCTGAACAGGATGATGCCTGTCGCCAGGAAGGGAATAGCCCTGGCCTGCCGCACCCACAGCAAGGCAATAAGGAACAACGGAAGCATGACATATCCTTCGGCACGTGCGAAGGGAAGAAGCGAGATCACAATGGCGGAAGCCACATACCTGCCTTTCAGGAAGAGGAAAATGGAAAGGATGACGATGAAACTGAAGAGGATCTCGGTGAGGGCCGTTGGCATCATGGCAAAATAGAGCGGGGTGAAGCATACAAATGCGAAGGCCGCCATGGCTGGTTCAATTTTGAGCATCCTGGCAATGCGGAAGGCGAACCAGGCTGTCCAGACCCCCAGGATAATGTTCAGCAATTTCGCACCCTGCAACCCGAATTGGGCGAATGGCGCCGAAACAAGGGTGTAGAGCGGGCGTCCCCACGAATTCAGGAAGAGCGGGGGATATCTGAAGGCGAAATGGGAGATCAGGTAGTGCGAAATGTTGTCGGCGCCGCCAAAATAACCGTCAGACATCAGCGACAACACCGCGAAAAGGATGAGCAGGAGAGCGGGAATGCCCAGGTGGATGCGGCGGCGAAAAAAACTGGTCATAGGCTAGTCCGTTGCTGAAAATACAAAGGTCCGGAACCTGCCGGTTTACAGGTTTAAATCAAAGATCTCCACATTAAGATACGAACCCACCTTGTGTTTCAGGTAAGGCAGGAGGAAAGGCTTGCGGCAAATAGTGGTGTCGTTGATGATGAGATATCTTACTCCCAATGATTTCACCGTCTCTATTCTCTTGTCTTCCGGGATGTCTCCTATATAAAAATCACTGAAACCCTTCTGGTCCATCAGGTAAAGCGTTACATTGATGGTTCCGTCGGGAGTGCTGTAAACCAGGTCGTTCCGCTTGATTCCCAAACTTCTGAGATAGGGGGTGATGGTCTTGAAGGCGTTAAAATAGGTGCCGCAATAGTCCGACCAGCCAATCCATTGCGAAATGTTTTCCTTGTTCACGAGGATGCTTTTCTGCACAAAATCCTGCCTGGGATAATACCGCATTCTCGTATTGACGGCCCCGATATATAGCAGTATCGCCAGCCCCATGGCGGCGGTAACTTTCAGGAAGACACTGTTGAATAGGGCGGGATAATGCCTTTTAAGCAGGTCGAGGAAAGCGATGACGGGCAGGGGGATGAATATGAGCAGGTTGATCAGGTAATAATCGTGGACATTGAAAACCTGGAAAAAAAGCAGCATGAAGCCAATGCAACCGAGAAATACCAGCAAACTGAGAAACAGGAAAAACCGGTTGATTTTACGATAGAAAACAAACAGGGAGATAAATATAGCCATCACCAGGAGCAGCGCCGGAATAGTGAAAAATTCAGGCAGCAGGACTTTGAAAAGTTTGCTCCATATCTCCAGCCTGGCAGCGCTGTCGATTCCCCAGACCGGCAGGATGCCGTGGAGGAAAATCCCATTCAGGTTTGCTTTGTTGTATGAGCCTGCATAACTGTACCACGCTATGATCAGCAGCAGTACGCCCAGGTATGGCCACAAACGGGAAACGCGGTTGTACCAGGTTTTTTCACCGCGGCTGAAAACAATACAGTAACACTGGATGAGGAACAGGGCGATGAAAACCAGCAGCGAAGAGATTTTCAGCAACCCTGCCAGCAGGAAAATAAGAAAAGAGAGGTAATACCATCTGTTGTTTTGCAAAGTACAGGCTTTCCGGTAAAAATAGCATGCGATGAGCACCAGCCCCAGCGCCGGGGCATCTGCCAGGAAATTATTGGTGAAATAACCCAGGATTGGCGAACTGAAGAGAAACAGCGGGATGAAGAGGGCCCAGAAGGTGTCCGATAAAAAATCACGGGCCAGGCGGAAAAGGCAGAAGAGCCCGGTGAATACGATCAGGACATCGATCAGCCTGAAGATGAATTCATGGAATCCGAATATCTTCCAGATTTGTGCCACCGTGAAATAGATAAGCGGGAATTCACTGATCGTTCTTCCGCCTTTGTCGCCGACCCAGTTGATGGCAGGCCGGAAAAAATTGCGGTTGTCCTGGTAGTAGTTCATGGTGATCGACAAACAGTCAGATTGCCGCCAGATGTGATGATAACCCGGGCGGGTAAACAGGATGTCATGGTAACCGTAAAGAAAGGAGACGGCCAGCATCAATGCAACAAATAACAGGTCAGCGTGTTTTTTCATCTGCAAAATATCGATAAAAGCGGCAACAGGAAATGTTTCAGGCGGGTAAAAATATGAAAAATTCACCAATGGGGTTTCAAATTTCTTTAGATTTGTAATGGAATTCCCCCGTCTGAAAAACGAATCGCAAACAGTAACCAATGAGATCAGCCAAATTCATCCTTCTTGTCCTCATCATCCTCTCCATGGCCATTTCATCGGTGCAGTTGTGTTTTGGTTTCATCAGGGAAGTTCCCCTCCACGGATTCTACCAGAAAAAGCTGCTCCCCGATTTCAAATTTTTTACATGGCAAAGATGGTTTGCCTCCGTTTTCCAGGATGAATTTTCAACCCGTGTGAACGAAAACATCGGTTTGCGCAATTCGCTCATCAGGATAGGCAATCAATATGACTATACCCTCTTCGGCCTCACCCATGCCCAGGGATTCCTGGAAGGCAAGGACCGGTACTTTTTCGAGGAGGATTATATTCATGAATATACCGGCCGGTATTTCATCGGGAGCAGGGTGATAGATAAAAAACTGTGGCGTCTGAAGAATGTCATGGACAGCCTGGCTTCCCATCACATCCCGCTGATACTCGTTTTTGAACCCGGGAAGGCCAGTTTTTACCCGGAGCACATCCCCGATCGTTTTTCCCCGGGAAAAAGAACACTGTCGAATTATGACTATTTTACCAGGAGGGCAGGGGAACTTGGGCTCTCCGTTCTCGATCTGAACCGGTACTTCCTGCAGATGAAAGATACGGCAAGGTTTCCTTTGTTTCCAAGGTACGGGATGCACTGGAGTTTGTACGGGGCAAACCTGGCAGCCGAAAAATTATCCGGCCACATTGCAGCTGTTACAGGCAGGCAGATGCCCGGTTTCAGAAGCCGGAGTTTACAGCACTCCATGCAATCCATCGGAACAGATTATGATATCGGCGAAATGCTGAACCTGGTCTGCACGCTGAAGCCTACGCCGGGAGTCTATCCCCAGGTTGCCTTTGATTCCATCCCCGGGGGAACCCTCTCCGCCCTGGTTGTAGCCGACAGCTACTACATCAACATGGTTGAGACATACGGCAGGAAGATGTTCGGAAAACAGGATTACTGGTACTACAACAGCAGCCTCTATCCGCATCAGAATGACATTCCCCCGGTGAGGCTCGATAAATCGGGACTGCGGGAGAAACTAAAAAATTACGACGTCGTTTTGCTGATGGTCTCAGAGATCAACCTTCACTGTTGTTTCTGGAATTTCGCCGATGAGGCCTACCTGGCCTTCCACCCCGAGAAAAGAGATTCGCAGCTTGACGATATCGAGAACACCATCCGGATCGACCGGGAATGGTTCCGGTTCATGGTGAAGCAATCAAGAGAGCAGAAACGGCCGCTGGAGGAGATGATCACCGCCAATGCGGAATATTCCTTTTATGGAAACTTTAATAACCTGCCGGGTAAAACCTTCTGGGACACCATCCAGTACATCACCATGAACATCAAAGCCAACCCGAAATGGCTGGGGCAGATCACCAAAAACGCCCGGGAACAGCACATGCCGGTGGATACCGCCCTGATGCTGAATGCCATTTATTCTTACAACCAATCGAAAAAGAAACAGTAAATTTGTACTGAATCAACATACCGGCACCATGAAAAACATCATCGTTTTCTTCGCTATTACGTTCATTGTTATTTCAGGTTACAGAGCCTTTTCGCAGGACCTTCCTTTTCAGAAAGGGCTCGAACCGGTTTCGCTCACGCCGGATGAACTTTTCGTGCTGTCAAATGTTCCTGAGTTGCAGGTGCCGGCGCTCTATAAAGGGCCAGATGCTCCGCTTCTCCCTGCGAATATAGACAATTCCACGCAGCCTTACTTCCGTCCGATCACCTGGCAGTCGGGTTACGAGTGCGGTCAGTCGGCCGGCATTGCGTTTAACTTTACCTACGAAATCGACCGTTTGCGCGGGATTCCCGCCAACCAGAATTCAACGCAGTACCCGACCCATTTTACCTGGGATTTTTTAAACAATGCCAACAACTACCAGGGAGCCAGCTTTTTCGATTCGTGGGAAATCGTGAAAGCCTGCGGTAACATGAATATTGCAGACTATGGCGGCACGATGAATACCGGCGGATATACCCATTGGATTTCGGGTTATGACATGTATTACAATGGCATGCACAACCGTATCAATTCTGTTAAAGCCATCCGGGTCGACACCCCCGAAGGATTGCAGACACTCAAATACTGGCTGGCCGACCATCTCGAAGGAGCCGCCGTGGGCGGTGTAGCCAATATTTACGGTCAGTACTTCGGAACCCCGGCCACCACCCTTCCTGCCAACACCCCGGAGGCGGGCAAGTGCGTGCAGACTTACTGGGGAAGCAGCCCCTCGCATGCCTGGACCATCTGCGGGTACAACGACTCCATCCGATTCGATTTCAATGGCGACGGACGTTACACAAATAACATCGACATCAACAACGACGGGGTGGTCGATATGCATGACTGGGAGATCGGCGGGCTGAAATTTGCCAACGGCTATGCCGGTACGGGCTGGAGTAACCAGGGGTTTTGCTACACCATGTACAAAAACCTGGCCGACAACATGGCTTACGGTGGCATCTGGAACCATACCGTTTATGTGCTCGACGTGAAGAGTACCTGCTCCCCGAAACTTACCATGAAGGTCACCCTTAAACACACCTCGCGGAACAAACTCAAGGTCACCGCTGGGGTGAGTACCGACCTCTCAGCTACCCTTCCTGCCTGGGTGGTTGATTTCCCGATTTTCAACAACCAGGGAGGCGACCTCTACATGCAGGGCGGAACCACTGAGGCTGACAAGACCATTGAATTCGGGCTCGACCTTGCCCCCCTGGTCAACCAGCTAACCGGCAGCCAGCCTGCAAAATTTTTCCTCCAGGTCCAGGAAACCGACCCTTCCGGCAGCGCCTCAGGTGAGATTGTCAGCTGGTCGCTAATAGACTATACGGCAACTCCGGCTGTTACCACCAACTATGCCGTCACCAACGTCCCCATCGCGAACAACACCACGACCCGGCTAAGCCTCAATTATAACCTGAGTATCGTCAAACCCTCCATTACCACAACGGCCCTGCCCCCGGCGCAATTGTATCAGCCCTACAGTGCAACCCTTACAGCCAGCGGAGGAACCCCGCCCTACCTGTGGGATGCAAAACTCGATTATCCGGAAATCACCAGCCCTGCTGTATTTCCCGCTGTTACGGCCCAGCAGCTCACGCTGACCAACAACAATACTGGTTTTGCCGTTCAAACCCTCGGATTCAATTTCCCGTTCTATAAAAAAAACATCAGTAAGGTTTACATTTATGCCGATGGCTATATCCTCTTCGATGATCAGCCCTATACCTGGCCCTACCTCATTGATAAAACTTTACTGTTCAAACAAACCGGCATCATTTCGCCATTTATGTGTGACCTCGCCCTCTATCCATCCTCCGGCCAGGGCATCTGGTATGAGGGTAACGCAAACTATGCAATCATCCGCTGGAAGGCATCCCTTTCGGGCATGCAGGGCAGTACCAGCCTGGATTTTGCCGTGAAACTTTATCCAAACGGAACAATCGAATATTATTACGGCGACATGACCTTCCCCTCTGGCACCACCTGGACCGGGGGCATCTCTTCGGGTGACAATAAAAACTACCAGTTTTCAGCCTTCAACAACGGTTCTGCTGTTACAGCCAATACCCTGGATAAATTTACGACATGCGGTTTTCCACCGGAGATGCAGATTTCCGAAGATGGCCATTTTACCGGGACGCCGTCCAATTCATACCAGAACCTGCCGGTCAAATTCCAGGTAACGGATCTCGATAATATCTCTTCAACCAAAGTGTTGTTATTCAGCTCCGTCGGCTTGCTGATCAACCAGTCCATCCTCTCCGGCGGCGACAGCCTCATTGAATTCGGGGAGACTGCGAAAATCACCCTGACCATCAACAATACGGGCAGCTTGCCTGTGAACCAGGTCCTCTTCAGCCTCACGGAATCAGATCCGTACATCACCCTGCTCGACAGCACCGAAACCCTTCCGTCAATCGCCGGGGGACAGACTGTCACGCTGCCCGACGCCATGTCATTCAAGGTATCGCCGGATGTTCCCGATAACCATCCGTTTACACTCATGATGCATGTTCAGTCGCAGAGCCAGGCTTTTCAGCGGCCTCTTGCACTGGTCGCCCACGCCCCTGTTTTCCGCATCACCGGGACACAATTTGCAGATGGCGACAACGGCCGGCCCGACCCCGGCGAAAGCGCCGACCTGCTGGTCACCTACAAGAATACAGGAGGTGCCAAAGCTTCATCCATCAATGTCCTGCTCTCCTCGCTCGACACCAACCTTACCTTGAATGTCAACTCTGCAAATATCAGCCTGCTGAAACCCGACTCATCAAAAACCCTCACCTTTCATGCCACGGCGGGCAGTTCAGCTTCGTTTGAACACCTGTACCACCTTAAATCCGATCTCGCGGCAAACAACAATTACACGAACAGCGATACTGTTTACCTCTTTTCAGGAGAGATCGTCGAAGATTTTGAAACGGGGAATTTTTTGAAATTTCCCTGGTACACGGCAGGGCAGGCGCCCTGGCTCATCGAAACAGGAGTTAAATACGAGGGGAATTTTAGTGCACGTTCAGGCTGGATCGGCGATAACCAGGAGAGCAAGCTTCTCATGAACGTGCATGTGCTCACCGACGGACCCGTCTCCTTTTACAAATATGTCTCCTGCGAACATGACCCGAGCGGAAATCACGGTTACGACTACCTGGTCTTTTTTATCGACAATTTTGAAGTGACCCGCTGGGATGGTGAAATTCCCTGGAGCCTGGAGACTTTTTGGGTGACCCAGGGATACCACACACTGTCGTGGGTATACCACAAGGATTATTCGGTCTCAACAGGGTGGGATGGATGCCTGGTCGATTTCATCAAACTTCCCCTCATCGAAGGTGCGGTTCCACAGTTGGCCGTCACCCCCCCCTCAATTGAAAAAACACTGGTCATCGGGCAAAATACCACCGAACAGGTTTACGTGACCAACCTGGGAGGGGGGATCCTTAATTTCTCAGTGCTCGTTTTCGACACTACCGCCAATAAAAAGGAGCACCAGGCCGACAACCTGACCGGTTCAAACGTCACCTGCGGAACCGATGGATTTGTACCCGGGCAGGCCATCAACTGGATGTTCACTGTGCATAACCTGAGCACCGACAATGAATATATCAAACATGTCAAACTTGATTTGCCTCCCGGGGTCGCCATCAGCGGTGCAACCAATTTCTCAGGTGGCTCGCTTGGCGAGCTCACCTTCCAGGGAACACCGGGCAACGGGGCGTCACTGAACTGGCATGGCGAAAGCGCCGGGGGAAAGGGTGTGCTGAAACCCGGTGAAACGGCAACGGCAACCATATCAGGAACCGTCGTCAAATCATTCCAGGATGATGTGTTCGTGGTTTACCAGCTCCGTGGCGACAGCTCCGGTGCAATGCCGCACGCACAGCCCGGCAACATCAAAATAAGGAACTTCGGACTGGCAAATAGCTGGGTAACATTGCTCAACACCACGGGCAGCCTGATGAACAATCAGACAGCAGCGATTGACGTAAATATCAGCGCGGCGGGACTTGTTCCCAATACCTATCACTGCAACCTGGTTGTGCGCGATTTATACAACAATAAAGATGTGATCCCCATTACCATGCATGTCACCTACCCGGTTGCGGTCGATGATTTGAAATCAGTCTCTGAAACCAGTCTCAGGGGAAATTTTCCAAATCCCTTTTCCGGCGAAACAGAGATCAGGTATGACCTGTCGTCAGCCAGGGATGTGACCCTTGAAATATACTCTTTGCAAGGGTTGATGGTTCGCTCCTGGAAACTGGCTCCGGCAGCGCCCGGATCGCACGCGCAGGTGTGGGACGGAAATGATGAACGGGGCAACCGGGTTCCGGCAGGGGTTTACACCTGCCGGATGAAAGCCGGCGACTACCTTGGAAACCTGAAAATGATCCTGATCCGCTAACCCTGCCTGCATGAATAAAAAAAACAAGAGAATCCTCCTTTTCAGCCTGATGTTGTTCTTTTCAATTGTCGTGCTGGCACTTGGGCTTAAATATTTCCCTTTCGTTAAAATGGTCAAGATGCCGGCGGCATCGGAAAAAGAATTTGTCAACCCGCAAAAAAACCGCAACCTGTCGCCGCATACCCTCTATTACGATTTTGAAGTAGCGCCCGGCAAAGAGATGCCCGGAGGGTTCTACAAAGGGCTGGCTCATTCGGGACAATACTCGGTGAAGGCATTTGGCCAGAACAGTTACAGCGTGGTGGTGGAGCGGACTGCCGCGGAGATAGGGGTTGAAAACCTGAAAGCCGTGGCGTTAAGTGCCTGGATTTATGTTTTCCCAACCAAACATGATGTAAAAGGAAGCCTGGTTTTTACCGCCTCCAACGAAGTCGGGGTCAACGTTTGCTGGCAGGGTCTCGCACTGATGGAACCCGAAGTTCCCAGGGGAAAGTGGTTTAAAATCAGCGCCTACTTTGACCTTGCCAATATCACATTCAAGCCCGGATACAAACTCCAGGTTTACTTCTGGAACAACAGCAGCACCGATATCCTCGTCGATGACTACTTTATCGCTTTCGGGGGTGCGGTCGACCGTCGCGGCGACTCAGCCCGGGTCGACATGACCAAACCCGCCGGGTTCGTCGCGAAGTTCAACTATCCGCCCTTCCCTGTCGCCATGCTGGAAAAAGTACCTCAGGACTATCCCATCAATCCTGCCGATATTGGTCCGGAGGATTTCACCCTTGCCGGCAATTTTTTAAATACCGGCAACGATGGCCTGCTGGTCATCCGGAAGGATGGCAAACCGGCTGCCTATGCCTTTTGCATCGAAAACCGTGATTTCCGGAAAATCACCCTGAACAATGCTGCGATACTCGGGTCGGTTGCCCCGGTCAAAAAGATATTGAAAGGGAAATTCCTCTCTTCCGGAGGTGATCAGTTCATCGTGCTGGGGGAAAAGGGGTGGATGCTCTGTTCGCTAAGCCCGCCTGAAAAACCTTGCAAAAGCACCGGCACCCTGCAAAGCAGCCTGAACATCCTGTGGAAGTCTCCAATGCCTGCCGCTTCCGTCTATGCCGGCGATTTCAACGGCGACAAGCGAACCTGCCTCCTGGTAATTTCAGACAATGGATCATGGAAGGTGATGTCATTTGATTCAGATGGGAAAACAGGAGGAACCTGGAAAACAATGGCTGCAGAGGAAAAGCAGCCAATCAGCGGGTGGGACCGCAATGTGCAGGAGTCTGGCATCAGTGTGGGCCGGTTTCTGCCAGGCCTGGCATGTGATGTGGTGTTGACGGTAACCCGGGGAAAAAGCGATGGGAAATATAGTTACACGCTGCACAAATTGAATTTGCCCGAAAAGCGATGGGATCCCCTGTTCGGTGAAAAGCAAAACCATGCAGGAAAAACCATCGGGCTCGATACGCTTAAACCTGCTGATCTCTTTTTTACGGTTTCCAGGGATGGGAAAAACACGAACATCTACCGGTATAACCGCGATTGGCGCTATGACCTGAAGGAGATTCGTTTCAGCGACTCAACCTTCACCATTCTCTCAGCGGTCGATTTTCACGGCTATGACAAGGATCAGAACCCAAAGTATTATGAATCCCTGCAACTTGTTCCGGGGTGTTATCTTAATCCGGCTGCGGTTTCAGTGCTCGCCGTGGGCCATGTTGCCAAATCAAGGCAGTACCAGTCCACGCTTCCCGATTTTGT
>CAIKNA010000038.1 GCA_903828645.1 uncultured Bacteroidales bacterium | reverse complement strand
GGATCGACAATAAGATCCTGCGTCCAGTAATCCATGGCAGCGTCGCTTACATCTGTCCATGAACCCGCTGCCGGATCATAAATAAAAACTCCCGAACTCGCTGTAAAGACGCCACTCGGATTGATCCTCCCGGAAAATGTGCATACGACTTTCCCGTCATTCAGAACGATGATTGCAGAAGGATGACCTTCAGTCCTCGGTGGATTTGAAAGCTTCACCCATGTTGAACCCGCAAGCGCACTGAGGTTATCGGTTCGGTAGATCCCTCCTGCCTGCGCACCCTGTGTACCACCGAAATGAATCACGGAAGCATACATCCTGTCCGGACTGTTCGGGTCAATTGCAAGCCAGTATACCGGGTGATTGAACACATGAAGGTTTGACCAGGTTAAACCCTTATCAGAAGAATAAACGATCTTACCGCTTCCGTCGCTGGCATCCAGCTGCGCATCACGCAATCGTGTGCTCTGGTACATGTCGTGTATCCCGGAACAGGCCCCGTACAGAACGTTGTTTGTTCCTTCTTCAACGCGGTAAAGTGTATTGACGGAAAAACCAGTGTACTGGAAACCCCAGCTTTTGCCGGCATCCAGGCTATTGATCCCGCCAATATCACTGAAACAGCCCAGCATATTGGCCGAATCCTGCCAATGCACCTGCCAGCAGGAGGTGTTTTCAAGTCCGATGCTGTGATAAGTACGGTTTTTGGGCGTTGAAGCCCCTGCTGGATGCTGATCTTCAGAGTTAACGTAGGCCTGCCTCCAGCTTTCTCCCCCGTCGCTGGTTGCTTCCACATTGCTGTAGCTGCCGAAAAGAACCTTGTTTGAATTTGTTGGTGCAACCGTGATCCCGAAACAGGATTCACTCCAGCTCCAGACTTTATCACCGTTATAACCTTCCCAACCGGTAATGATGTTGGAATTGTTGGTGGTGTTGAATTTTTTTATCCAGGTATTGCCACCGTCTGCCGACTTAATCACAAGCGGCGCTGAGAGTGCTTCATCATGACCGCCAAGATAAATTGTGCTGATGTCGTTTCCGGCCATCCCGATGTACATGACAAAATCACTGGCAAAATTGATGCCGGCCGATTTTGGCACCCATAACATGCTTGCAGCATCCATCACATAAACTCCCTTTGCATAGCCATAGTATTCCCAGGGGTTGATCCCGTTGTAGGTATCGCCTGAATTCGCTGCGATGCATGCAAACCGTGTCGTACTGCCTGTTTTTGCCCCGGCAAATGACCAGATCACATGGCCTGATGCAATGCCTGATGCAGCCATTTTTGAAAATGTGCTTCCACTGTTCGTGGAATAAAATATCCCTTCATTGGTCCCGATGTAGATGTTGCTGCCATCCCAGAAAACGCCTCCTGTGATGAGGCCCGCACCCATATCGGCTGCATGCTTCACCAGCGAAAGGGTGTTCCCGCCGTCATTCGAAAACAGGATATCCCCGTATCCCCCAATGATCAGTTGAGCGGGGTTTGCAAAGTTGGCTTTTAGGGTATAAACCTTTCCGTAGGTATCCACATTGTATGTCTGAATTTTCGACCAGGTATTCCCGCCATCGGTTGTCTTCACCGGGTATCCGTAATTCCCGTCATTGAGATTACAGTATGCTACGTCCGGATCATTTGTAAATTCATAAGTTGAAAGTCCGAATACCTGGAGTTTTGTAAAATCAACCAGCGAATATGTCGATCCAAAATCAGTGCTGTGATACAACCCGCTCATATCGCAGCTTACGTAAAATTCAATTTCATTGGCCGGGTTGATGGAAGGAAAATACAATGAGCCTCCGCCCCCGATGCCGCGCGGATAAAAGCTGGCAGGCTGGGAAACGGCAGTCCCTCCAAACAAAAGGGCGCAACAAACGAAAAACAGAACTTTTGTTTTCATAGTTTCTGGCTTTAATTAAAACTGTAAGAAGAGGGTGCTCTAGTCTTTTAGACACCGGATTGACAGCGCGGTTGTCTTGTAGCCAAGATTCCTGTCTGCTTCGGGTGTAAGGAAGCCAAGGTAACGGTACCAGGCGCCGGCTGCAGAATTTTGTGTATACGACCAATAGTAGGCGCTTGCCTTGAAAAAGTAAAACGTCCCGGTGGTTTCACGGTAGCCTCCTCCGGGTGCACTGAAACCGCTGGAATTAGTCGCACCTTCATTGGGATTCATCCAGTGCAGGAAGCCGGTTTCCTTCATTTTGCCGCCGGCGACAGAATCTCCGCCGAGGTAATTTACAAGTTCAGACCATTCATCATCGCCCGGGATATGCCAGTTTGCCGGGCATATTCCCTGGATGAAACCGATGGGTGCCGGACTCCACAATGTATTGTTATCCGAGCCATTCAGGTATTGAACCATCTCGCCCCACTGGTAAAGACCTCCGTAAATATCACAATTTGCAGGATCATCGCCATAGCAATACTTCTCAATTACCGGGTTGTTCTCCTGGCTGGTTGTTGTACTGATCTCTGTCCCTATGTTTAAATTGCGGGCCATCCAGCATTGTGTCCCGATTTGAACGGATGGGTATGTCTGCCCGTCGCGGAGATCATGAATTGCCGCGCCACAAACAAAACAGGCATTGGTTGATTGTGTCAGCACAAGGGCTGCAGATCTTCCGCAATT
>CAIKNA010000037.1 GCA_903828645.1 uncultured Bacteroidales bacterium | reverse complement strand
CCTGGATGGAACAACGGCACTGGCCGGGAGTTACCTCCATGGATATATCACTGCAACAGGTGAATACTGCTGTACATCGACCGCTGCCATGGCGGCTAAAACCGCAGGAGGGGCTGATATGATCCAGGCAATGGAAGCCGGGGTGTTTTTCAGGGTCTATCCGAATCCATCAGGTGATAAATTTTACCTTGAAATGAATCCAGCTTTCAGGAATACCAGGGCAACCGTTCAGATCTTCGGGATGGTGGGAGAACTGATCCAAAAGAAAGAGGTAAGTGGCAGTGACCGTTACGAATTTTTCCTTGGAGGAAAGACGCCGGGGGTATATTTTATCCGCGTAATGGCAGACGATCGCCTTGAAACGAAGAAGATTGTCAAAAAATAACAGTTAACCCTAATACCTTAAAGGGGGTGTCTCAATTTAATGAGCCAGCCCCTTTGCTTTTAGGATACATCCGTTTTATAGTCCTTTATTGATAATCAGGAACGAGCCTGGTGTTCATATAAACCGGGAGAATACCTTTCATTTTCCATAAATAGGAAATAATCCAATAATGAGAAATGTGATATTTTGTAACATGCTGATTATTATTATATTTTTAAATTTCCGATGATTGGCCTGATAATTGAATGTTCCTGTTATCCATTCTCTAAAAAAACCTATATCATGAAAGTCAATCAATTTTCAATAATAAAATCCGGAATACTTCCTTTAATGATTTTTTGTTCCGCCATCCTTGTTTTCACCTCCGGATGCCGCAAAGCGCAAAACACGGGGGAAAGTGCCCCCAATTCGATAGATCAGCTTGTCGTATCATCAGTTTTTAACTGGGCTACAACACGCAACGTAAACATCTCCCTTTCGGCCAAAGATAATATGGACAACCCTATTAAAGGGGTTAGGTTTACCCT
Source organism: uncultured Bacteroidales bacterium (assembly GCA_903828645.1). Classification (GTDB taxonomy): domain Bacteria; phylum Bacteroidota; class Bacteroidia; order Bacteroidales; family FEN-979; genus CAIVAT01. Next base: position 11,467 of record CAIKNA010000037.1, on the reverse strand, counting down.
CTACACTGCAAACCCCGATTCGGGAGGTGTCTGCCTCACAAGCGGCATCACGGGTGCCGATGGGATTTTAAAAGCTGTCGCTGCCTTGCCGTCGGCAATGAGTAAAGTCACGGTATTTAATAATTTCCTGGGACTCGTTCGACAGGTAGATGTACCGGTTACATCAGAGGGTGTTGTTGCCCTGTTTGGCGGAAAGCCGCCTGATCCTGTAGCCTTTAAATCATCGAATCCAAGTGGTTTCAAAGGACCGAACGGGATAAATTGGGTGTACATGAGCAGTTTTGACAACCAGGGGGTTCCTGGCAATCTCATGCCTGTCAACGATCCCGTTAACCTGCAGTTGATGCAGGATATCAATACAGCACTTCCTGAATACAAAAACGAAGTAGCTTACCATCCTGAGTATTTTGTTCCATCTGTGCCAAATAACCTTGAAATCCTGACCCAGAGTGACGTCTTTCTGACCTATATCACGGAAGGAGCAGGCTGGATGAACAGCATAGGCTATTTTACTTTTAAAACAAATCAACCCCCGACCTCATCATCACAAATTGACACGATCCATCTCATTTTCCCCAATGCAAGCAATAACGGCAGCAGTGGCGGGCTCTACCCGGGTAACAAGGTGCATCTTGGCCACTTCAGCGCCGGACAGTCAATTGGTTTCGTAGTAGTACCTCACGGGTGGAACGGTACAGGAACCTATGTAGGACCTGGCAGTGACGTATGGTATTCGATCCCTGCCTTTAACACCACCGATCCTCAAATGCTCAAGCATTTGCTGTTTTTCAACGACCCGTCGCGGCATCAAATCATGTTCACGTTTGAAGACCAGGGCAAATACCAGGGGGCCGACCTGGATTGCAACGACGGAATATTTTACATCACCGTTAACCCGATCCAATCTGTTAATATGACCAACATGCCATTGCTTGCCACGACGGTAGTTGACACAGATAATGATGGTGTTCCCGATAATTCGGATGATTACCCTTTGAACCCCAATAAGGCTTTCAACAGTTACACCCCATCAAATTCGGGATATAGTTCACTGGCTTTTGAAGACCTGTGGCCGTCTAAGGGGGATTACGACTTCAACGACCTGATGATCTCCTATCGTTTCAATGAAGTCGCCAATGAGCAGAACCAGATCGTTGAGATTGATGCCACGATCATCACCGAATCAATTGGTGCATCGTATCACAGCGGCTTTGGTATCCAGTTGCCAGTGACCCCCGATAAAATCCAGAATGTGACCGGAATAAGCCTGAAACATGGATACATTTCCACTTCCGCCAACAACACAGAAGCCGGGCAGTCTAAAGCGGTCATCATTGCTTTTGACGACGCCTTCGATCATCTTCGCGCCCACGGACAAGGGGAGACCGGAGCAAACACCACCCAGGGGGGGCATTACAGCATTCCCGATACGCTTCGATTGGTGATTACCCTTACTGAACCCGTTTCCCCCACCCTCCTGGGAACACCCCCCTTCAACCCCTTTATTATCATAAACGGGAACCGCAACCGCGAAGTGCACTTGCCCGATCAGCCACCTACCGATAAAGTTGACGGGAGTGACTTCGGAACGTATGACGATAACAGCAAACCCTCGCAGGGGCGCTATTACAGAACGACCAGCAATCTTCCCTGGGCCATGAACATTGCCGAAAAGTTCGACTATCCCATTGAAAAGACGGCTATCAATACGGCATATAATAATTTCATCAACTGGGCGATGAGTTCGGGCAGCACAAATGCCGACTGGTATAAGAACCTTCCCGGGTACCGCGTTGCTTCAAAAATCTATTCACATTAACGGACACTGGGGACGGATTTTCAAAAATCCTGAGTCAGCCTCTTTGCATTTTTAAACAACCTTATTGTGGTCCTTTTTGGTTACCTGCTCTAAATGCTGAAGTTGGATTTTAGCTTCAGCCGGTGTTCCCAGGAGTGTTGCAACCCACCGGGTTTTTTCATTCTGCTCCAGGATGATTTTAATGGTCATGGTGAGGGGAACCGAAAGGAACATGCCTGCCGTTCCCAGGATAAGCCCCCAGAAGAGCAGGGATAGGAAAACGACAAGGGTCGACAGCCCCAGACCTCTTCCCATGATCCTGGGTTCAAAAAAATTTCCAAGAACATTGTTGACCAACAGGAATGAACCCAGTGTCCAGAGTGCCCCACCAATCCCAAACTGCACCAGGGCAAAGAGAACTGCGGGGACCGCGGCGATGATGGATCCGATATTTGGAATATAATTCATCAGAGCTGCTATCAGGGCCCAAAGGAGGGGATAGTCAACTCCGATAATCTTTAATGCCAGGTAGATAGATATTCCGGTTAGCAAACATACCAGGGTTTTGATTGCGAGGTAGTGGCGGATGTTTTTCAGGATGATCGAAAAATAGGAGATTGATTGATCTGATCCCCGAAGCATCATCTTTGCCTTGTCGGAGAAACTGGCTGATTCCAACAGGATAAATAATACAATCAGGAAAATCAGAAAGGTATTTCCCATCATGCTAAGTACGCCATTCAGGGCACTTGCGGTGAATTCCAGGATTTTTGCCGGTTGAACCAGGCTGATACTCTGGTCAACGGGGATATTTACCCCTTTTTCATTTAAAAACCGGATATAGGAGTTGCTGATCGCAGTGAGGGTGGTTTCATATTTTGCTACGTTGAGTGAAAAGGATGATACGGCTCCGCCAATAAGAAAAGCAAATCCCGAAAACAGCGACATCAGCGCAAGCAATACAATGACAATGGCAAGCCAACCGGGTAATCGCTTTTTCTCCAGCCACGAAATAGGCTGGGCGCATACGATGCTGATGAAAACCGCGAGCAAAAAGGGTGTTATGATTGATTTGGCATACATCATCCCAGCAGCAATGATGATGAAAGAGGCGATCTTAATGACCAGGAAACCTCCGGTTGACCCGATGCCCTTGCCGTTCATACCAGGAATTTTTATTGCGGTCATAAGTGTGAAATATATTCATGACAAAGTTCTCCAATTTTTTCAAATTACCGGCAATTTAATCAGATCCGTTTTTAATGTGTGAATGATGTAATTCTTTCGCGGAATTGTGTAACGCTTTCGGGATTGAATTGAGGCAACTTTGCAGAGTGGAAATTCATTCACAGGTAATTTGTAAAAAATGAAAAATTCAATTTTAGTGCTTGCTGCATGCAACTTTATTGTTGGAGCAATGATCACAGGTTGCAATACCCCTTCGCAGAAGGTGGAAAATGCACAGGCAAATGTTGTTGCAGCCAACAACGACCTCGACCAGGCTAACCGGGAGTACCTCGCGGATGTTGCCAGTTACCGGAAGGAAACAGCAGAGCGGATCGCTGCCAATGAGGAAAGCATCAAAGAATTCAATGCCCGGATAGAACATGATAAAAAATCAGTCAAAGCTGATTATAAAAAAAGAATAGCTGATCTCCAGCAAAAAAACAATGAAATGAAATTGAAGATGGATAACTATAAAGAAGAAGGAAAAGACAAATGGACCATTTTCAAAGCGGAATTTACGCATGATATGGACGAAATGGGCAAGGCATTTAAAGATTTAACCGTAAAGAACGTTAAATAGTCTATATTGCTAAGGTCAATAAAATGAAAGCGTTAAGATTAATTTTATTTGGACTGATGCTCTGTACAGCAGGAGCTGCACAGGCGCAGATTTCGGTGAGCGTACACATGGGCGTGCCGCCGCCATGGGGTCCGGTAGGGTTCAATTCAGTTCAGTATTACTACCTTCCCGATGTGGAGGCCTATTATGATGTCCGGTCCTCCATGTTTATCTATTTCGGCGGAGGCAGATGGATCCACAGTGCACATCTCCCCGGTCAATACCGGAACTACGATCTGTATCATGGATATAAAGTGGTGATGCCCGATTATCACGGCAATGCGCCTTATACACATTTCAGGGAACATCAGGTGAAATACGGTAAAGGTTATCATGGGAACTACCAGAGAACGATTGGAGAGCGGCCCGGCGATGGCAATCCAGGTCCCGGACATCCCCGGGGAAGCCCCCGTGGAAACCAGGGCGGTGGCCATGAAAACCAGGGTGGCGGTCGCAATCAGCGTGGCAATGGTCATGATAAGGGACAAAACCAGGGAAATGGCCATGATCATGGCGATGGAAACGGAAAAAAGAAATAATCAATTTTTAATCTATCATTAATAAAAAAAATCATGAACGCAGGAAAAGTATTTTTAGGTGTATTGGTAGGTGTTGCCGTAGGTGCAACGCTGGGAATTTTATTCGCTCCGGATAAAGGAATAAGAACAAGGAACAGAATTTCCCGTAAAAAGGACGAGTATGTGGATGATCTGGAAGAAAAATTCAATGATTTCGTTGGCACTGTCACTGAAAAAATTGACACCCTGAAAAAGGATGCCACCAGTTGAATCCGGGAGATTACTATATGGAAACCCCGGCAAATTTAATAGAATCACTGGCTGAGAAAGTCGAAGCATATGGCAAAACGACTTTCGAACTCTCGAAACTCAAAGCATTGGAAACGACCACGGTTGTATTGACATCACTGGTGTCGAGGCTTGGCGTAATCCTGATGTTTGCCATTTTTGCACTTGTCTTAACCCTTGGCATAGCCCTTTGGCTGGGCGAATTGCTTGGTGAGTCGTATTACGGTTTTTTTATCATGGCAGGATTTTACCTGGTGGCAGGAACCGTGATGCATTTTTTCCTTCATAAATGGATTGGAAAACCCTTAAGCGATTTGATCATCACACAGGCGCTTCAATAACAAATATCATGCAAAAAATAGATTCGGAAACCAGCCTGAGATCTGCGATCCTTCAATTGGAAAGCAGGCGGGAAGATGAGGAAAAGATGCTGAAAGAACAATTCCTGATCACGTATGAAAGCATCAAACCAGTCAACTTGTTTAAAAGCACTTTCAGGGACCTGGTTGCCAACCGGGAGGTGAAAAACGACCTCGTTAGCACCTCCGTTGGTTTGGCAACCGGTTACCTTGGGAAAATACTGGTAGGAAGCGTAACGAGGAGTCCGTTTAAAAGACTCCTCGGAAGCCTTGCCATGATTGGCATTACCAGGGTTGTAGCAAGAAATCCTGATATCATTCAATCGTTGGGGAAGGGGATTTTTAAAATGATAAGGGGCAGACCAAACGGCAAAGTTCATCCCTCATGAGGAAAATTTCTAAGAAATTTATACGATTCTGGAAAATCCTCGGACCGGGACTGGTCACCGGTGCGAGTGATGACGACCCGTCGGGAATTGCGACCTACTCGCAGGCCGGTGCGGCGTATGGCCTCTCCACCCTGTGGACGGCGCTCATTACCTTTCCGCTCATGGCTTCCATACAGGAGATGTGTGCCAGGATTGGCCTGGTAACATCGCATGGTCTGGCAGGAACCCTTAAAACCAACTATTCAAAGCCTGTTTTATACCTGATGCTGCTGTTTAGTTTCCCTGCCATTGTGATGAACATCGGGGCAGACATAGCGGGGATGGGTGCAGTCGGAAACCTCCTGTTCCCTTCCATCCATGCCATCTGGTTCAGTGTCGTTTTTACAACCATTCTCCTTGGACTCATTGTTTACCTCCCTTACCAGAAAATTGCCGCAATCCTGAAGTATCTCTGCATTTTCCTGCTCGTTTACCTGGTCGTGCCGTTTTTGTATAAACAGGACCTGGTTGCAGTGTTGAAATCAACTTTTATCCCGACAATCAGGTTTGACAAAAATTTTATAAGCATTCTCGTGGCAATCCTGGGAACCACCATTTCGCCCTACCTGTTCTTCTGGCAGGCTACCATGGTGTCGGAAGACATCCTGCTTAAGAAAAAACACCTTGTGGTGAACAAACGGATCATCAGCGACATGAAACAGGATGTCGATTTTGGCATGCTCTTTTCAAATCTTGTCATGTTTTTTATCATTCTCACCACCGGTACGGTTTTGTTCAACGGGGGCATACACCAGATCGATACCGTTGAACAGGCGGCACAGGCCCTGAAGCCGCTGGCGGGGAACCTGGCATACCTGCTTTTTGCCGTCGGGGTGATCGGCACCGGTTTTTTAGCCATTCCCGTATTGAGTGGTTCACTTTCGTATATCATCACCGAGACATTCGGCTGGGAGAAAGGGCTGGATAAGAAATTTAACAAGGCAAAAGCCTTTTATGTCATCATAGCCATTTCACTGATCCTTGGGTTGTCGTTGAATTACATTGGCATTTCGCCCATCAAAGCGTTGATCTATTCAGCCATGCTCTATGGCCTCACTGCCCCGGTGTTGATTGCCATCATCCTGCATATCTCCAACAACAAAAAAATTATGGGGAAGTTCACCAACGGTAAAATTTCCAACATACTCGGATTTGCAACGCTGGTCCTTATGACTGTTGCTGTCGTCGTCCTGGTGTATTTTCAGATTAAGGATTTGTGACCTGCCAAAGCCCCCTTAAAATGCGTGAATATTGCAACTCTTACCCGGAATTATGTAACGCTTTCCGGCCATGATAACCCGACCTTTGTATGGTGAAATTTCTTTCACACCTGATCCCCCAGATGCGGGAATAAAAACTCAAATCGCAAGAAAATGAATACCACCGAAGTAAAAGGAAACTGGAACGAACAAAAAGGCAAACTCAAACAGAAATTCGCAGTGTTAACAGACAATGACCTGATGTTTGAACAGGGGAAAAAAGAAGAAATGTTTGGAAGGCTCCAGGTCAAACTTGGCAAGACCAAAGATGAGTTGCACAAAATTATCGGAACACTTTAAAGAATTCTCATATCGCACTACTTTGACACTTTCACCGCTGGGTGAGTAAGTCGCAAACATGCCTGCCGGCATCCGGGGTTTGATTCCCAATTGTCAAATCGCCTGCTTCTTAACCACTTGGCGGTGATTTCTATGTATTGCCGGGTGACCGTGAGAAATATTCCGTCTGGGTTGCATGATGTTGCCTGATTAATTGTTATTTTTGCACTGACAGGTGGAAATTGTAGGGCGATTGGGCGGAAAAAATCAAATCGATTCATTCATTTTCATTAACAAGTCTGTTCATTTCTGAAAATTTCAGCAGGACTTCGTGTTTTGAGAGAGGGGAATGGTCAGACCATGATTGATTACCCGAAGGGCTCATGATTCCATATGGAATTAGAATAGGAAGCCTATGAAAACGAAAATGGATGATGCTGATCCTCAGGCCAGGCTGCGCGAGAAGGCGGAAACGCAACTGAAAAAAAATCCAACAGACAACTTACGTTTTTCAACGGAAGCGGACATGATCAGGTGTATCCACGAGTTGGAAGTTCACCAGATCGAGCTTGAAATAGCACAGCAGATCGGGCAGGTCGGTTCCTGGCAATTTGACCTGTCGACCCAAAAAATCCGGGGATCGGCAGAGGCAAAAAGACTGTTCGGGCTGGACCCGGGGGATGAGTCTTTCACCCTGGAAAATATCGAAGCCTGCATTCCCGACCGGGAACGGGTTCACCAGGCATTGCTTGATCTCATCCTGAATGGCACACCATACGACCTTGAATATATGGTCCACCCGGCAGACGGCTCCCTCCCGAGGACCATCAGTGCCAAAGCCGGACTTAAAAAAAACAGGATGGGGGATGCGGTTTCCATCATCGGGGTCATCCAGGACATAACCGTTATAAGGAATGCTGAAGAGTCTAAACAAAAGAGCGAAACACTCTACCGCTCCATCCTTGAAGCTTCGCCCGATGATATCACGATTGCCGACATGGCGGGCTTCATCAGGATGGTGTCACCCAACGCAATGACGATGTTTGGCTACGGGCAAAGTGATGAGATCATGAACCGGCACGTCAATGAATTCCTTGCTCCCGAAGACCACCAGAACGCCCAATCAGCGATTGCCGGCATGCACGCGGGTGTTTTTTCGGGCCCACTTGAATACAGGGGATTACGAAAGGATGGCAGTGTCTTTGATATTGAGGTGAATTCGGATTTTATACGCAGTCCCGCCGGCGAAGCCACCAGCATGATCTTTATCATACGCGATGTTACCGAACGGAAACAGACGGAGGTGAAGTTGAAAAACAGCACGACCCTCCTTTCAAACCTGATCCTCAACTTGCAGGAAGGGATAATGCTTGAAGATTCAAATCGGAAAATTTTCCTGACCAACCAGCTTTTCTGCGATATGTTTGGCATCCCGGCATCCCCCGAATCCATGACAGGCGTTGATTGCACCAACTCGGCCGGGCAGAGTAAAATGTTGTTCAAAGATCCTGCAGCCTTTATTGCCGGCATCGATGCGATTCTTGCCGATAAGAAGCCGGTATTCAATGATCACCTGGAGTTGACCGACGGACGGCATTTCGAGCGGGACTATATCCCCACCTTCATTGACAATAATTACAACGGCCACTTATGGAGATACAGGGACATTACCCAACGGCAGGTTGCGGAGGATGAACTCAGGAAACTTTCACAGGCTGTTGAGCAAAGTCCCATCATGACCTGCATTACCGATCTCCGGGGAACCATTGAATATGTGAACCCGTGGACCCTTAAACTTACCGGTTATTCAGCGGACGAACTGATCGGCAAAAACGCCCATATCTTCGGCAGCAGGGGAAATGAAGGCGAAGTGTTTGAAAACCTCTGGCAAACAATAAATTCGGGCAGGGAGTGGAAAGGTGAGTTTCAAAACAGGAGAAAAAACGGGTCGTTCTACTGGGTAATGGCCGCCATTTCGCCCATCTTTGATTCAACTGGCAAAATCTCGCACTACCTGGCGGTTGAAGAGGATATTACCGCCCGCAAAGTGGCTGAAGCGGAAATCCAATCCCTAAATGCAACCCTGGCACTTACCCTCGATGAGAGAACCGCCGAACTTGCCGTAACAAATGCAAGCCTTAAAATTGAAATCGAACAGAGAATTAACGTCTCGGCAACGTTAACAGAGGCATTGGACCGGCTCCATAAAATTGCAGACCAGGTACCGGGAGTCGTTTACCAGTTCCGGCTGAAGCCGGATGGAACCACTTGTTTTCCATTTGTCAGTGAAGGTATCCGGGATATTTACCAGGTCGGCCCGGAGGAGGTTGCCGAAGATGCGTCCGGCACCTATGCCAGGATTCACCCGGATGATTTCGAACAGGTTGCTGCCTCCATCCGGTTATCAGCAAAAAATCTGGCTTTATGGCGGGAAGAGTACCGGGTAATGTTTAAAGACGGAAAATATCACTGGGTGCTTGATAATGCCTTGCCGCAAGGCGAAGCCGACGGGTCGGTACTATGGCACGGGTTCATTACCGACATTACACAACAAAAAGAGGCCGGGGTGTTGAAAAAAATGACCGCGCGCCTGGAACTGGCTACGCATGCCAGCGGTGTTGGCGTCTGGGACTTCGATTTTGTTAATGATGTCCTTGTTTGGGACGATCAGATGTTTGCGCTTTACGGCATTCAAAAAGAGGATTTCAGCGGGGCATATGAAGCCTGGCAAACAGGTCTCCATCCTGATGACAAGGAGCGGGGTGACCGCGAAATCGGGATGGCCCTGAACGGTGAAAAAGAATTCGATACAGAGTTCAGGGTGATGTGGCCGGATGGAACTGTTCGCCATATCAGGGCCATTGCCGTTGTTCAGCGCGATGGCTCAGGAAGGCCTGTACATCTGATCGGGACCAACTGGGATATCACGGAACAAAAGCGTACGAAGGCTTTTGAACAGGAACTCCTGCAACTGTCGCTTCAGCTTACCGGCATACGCGGTGTTGAAATATCGGATGCAATCGATACTGCTTTGCGCAGGATCGGGGAATTTCTTGAAGCAAACCGGGTCTATATTTACGAGTTCAGTGACGATGGAGACCGGATGACCAACACATTCGAGTGGTGCAACGAAGGAATAGGACCAAGGCTCGGAGACAATGGCGAAATCCCAGTCGATTTTTTCCCGATCCCTTTTGATAAACTTAAACAACAAGAAAACATCATCATTCCCTCCGTTGTTTCATTACCTGACCTCAAGAGCCGGGAACGGGAAGTGTTGATTGAATACGGAATCCGCTCAATGCTGGTAATGCCGCTGCTTCTTGAAAATAAAATGATCGGATTCGTTGCATTAAACTATGAAGTGAAGGAAAAGAATTTTGAACCTTACGAGATTATCAACCTGAACCTATGGAGCAACCTCCTTTCGGGTTTGATCAATAACCAACGCAACGACCGTTACCTGGAGCAGACCCGTTCGAATTATGAAACATTTTTCAACACAATCGATGACTTCCTTTTTGTCCTTGATGAACAGGGGAACATCCTGCATACAAATGACACGGTTTTGCAGCGGTTGGGGTACTCACCAAAGGAACTCCTTGGAAATTCTGTCCTGATGCTTCATCCTGCCGGCAGGAGGGAAGAAGCCGGCCGCATCGTAGGCGAAATGCTGTCGGGAAGCGCTGATTTCTGTCCTGTTCCGCTGATAACGAAATCAGGCACTCCTATTGCCGTTGAAACAAGAATCAGGCATGGATCATGGGATGGAAAGAGCGTAATTTTTGGGGTGAGCAAAGATGTGTCAAAGATCGTCCTGTCGGAAGAAAAGTTTTCCAAAGCGTTTCATTCCAATTTCGCCATTATGGCAATATCAAGCTTTGAACATGATACGATTATTGATGTGAACGGCACCTTCCTTAAAACACTGGGCTATACCCGTGATGATATATTTGTGAAGAAGGCATCGGAATTTATATTCATTGTTGATCCGCAGGTGCGGAATGCCGTATTGGAAAAACTGAAGCAGCGTATTCCCGTCAAAGACATGGAAGTGGAGGTAAAGACAAAAACAGGGGAGGTTATTACCGGTCTGTTCTCTGCGGATTCAATTTTTGTCGGCGATGATTTGTGCCTCTTTTCTGTTTTGGTTGATATCACCGATCGAATACAAGCGGAAAAAGAGATCAACAGGGCAAGAAATGAAGCAGACAAGGCAAACCAGGCCAAAAGCGAGTTCATTTCCCGCATGAGCCATGAACTGCGCACCCCCATGAATTCAATTCTGGGTTTCGCTCAATTGATGGGAATGGGCGAACTTAACCCTTCGCAAAGAAAAGGGGTCAACCATATTTTAAACAGTGGAAAACATCTGCTCGGTTTAATCAACGAAGTCCTCGATATTTCACGCATCGAGGCAGGCCGGCTTTCACTCGATCCCGAAGCTGTTCTTCTTGAGAGCATCATCCTCGAAACGCTCGATTTGGTCCATCCCGATGCTGTCATGCGAAATCTGACCCTGGTATTGGAATATTCCCCTGCCAACAGGTTTTTCGTCATGGCCGACCGGCTGCGTTTCCGGCAGGTCCTGCTTAATTTGATCCACAATGCGGTAAAATACAACCGGAAGGGTGGATCGGTGATTCTTAAAACTGAATTAATGCCGGTGGAACCCGGCGGAATTCCCCTGGT
>CAIKNA010000036.1 GCA_903828645.1 uncultured Bacteroidales bacterium | reverse complement strand
TGTTTTTTTCAAGGTTATAGATGCGTAACCCGAAGAAAGTGCTTACCCAGATGTTTTTTTTACGGTCAACAAATACTTTTGTAAAACAATTGGCTGCGCCGCTCCGGGCAAACTTTATAAAATAATGTTTTCGTTCCCCGGTCCTGATGTTATATGAATAAAGTCCGTCGGTTAACGTGCCAATGATAATCCACTGATGGTCATAAAGGGTGAAGTGGTTAATTTCAATGGGCGGTCCCGTTTTGGTTTCTTTAAATTCCTCTGATAAAAAACAAAACGGGTTTTTATTCAGGTTGCTTTTGCACAGCCCATTGGTGGTAGCCACCCATAAAAGGCCCTCTTTGTCAATGATCATCCCGGTAATTTCACCTTCCGGGATTGAAAACGGATTGTTGACATCATGGGCCAGTATGGAATAGCTTTCATCAAGGGTGTCGAATACGATCAATCCGTCGTTTGACCCGCACAACAGGTAATCCTGATAGGGGAGGATGCAATTGATGATGTTTCGCTGGTCAATGTCAAAAGAGACTGACCGCTTGAAAAGGAATTGTTTCAGTGATTTTCTGTTAAGATCATACCTGTACAATCCCATACCCCACTGCGAATACCATAGCAGGGACTTTTCACGGTCAAGGAAGAGGCCCCGGATGTTTTCATGCCTGTATGCCGGATCGTCGCTGTTTTTAAAACAGGTTGCCCTTTTTGTTTTGGATTCAATGGTTACCAGCCCGAAATTATCATGAGAAAACCAGAGATCGCCTTTTTTACTTGTGGCAAAGCAAGGCCCGGTAGTGATGAGGCCTTTCAGTAATTTTCCCTGTTCGGTTTCAGTATACCTGAACCTGAAGCGGAAAAGCGAGTCGTAAACATCCAGTTCCCCATTGAGGTTAATCCATAAATTATGCTCCTTGTCTTTTGAAAGACTGGAAATCACCTTATTGCTGCCCGGTTTAATGTTTTTATCGGCCACACGCCAGTTTTCGAACCGGTTAAGGAGGTTGTTGTAGATGCATAATCCATTGGTGGTGCCAACGAAAATAAGGTCGCCCGGCATTTCGCAGATGGAACGAATGTCATTGCCCGCTATGGAATTGCTGTCTGTGGCGGCGTGAAAGAAATTCTGAAATTCAATTCCATCATAACGGCTCAACCCGTTGCCGGTCCGTATCCAGATAAATTGCCGGGTGTCCTGGAAAACACCGAACAAATTGTTTCCGGGTAGGCCGTCAGTTGTGGTATAGGTGACGAAATTCAACTGAAGTTTCCGGGAAAAATCGCGTTGCGGTTGCCGGGACTGGGCCTCGGTTGGCCCGGAACTTTGAAGCAGGAGGTAAGCAAAAACTATGAGGGACCGGGTAAGAAGATGCGTTGTATGGAAAGCACTTTTTTTCATGGTTACGAATCATCCAAAAGGTCGCGCCACCAAACATCCGTTCGGCAAACAATGGTTCGTAAAGATAGAAAAAGGAATTTACTTCCCGAATATCCGCTTTAAGAAGGCCTTCATATCATCCCATGAGTCCTTGTCAGCCTGGGCATTGTATTCTATGGGCATGTTGAATTCCTTGCCGATCTTCGTGGCATCCGGGTTGGTAAATGCATGGGTTGCATTCGCGTAGGTTTTCAACGTATAAACGGCACCAATGGAATCCATTTGGTGCTTAAAAACATCCACATCATGCTGCGGGACAAATTTATCGCTTCCTCCCTGGCAAACAAGTATGCTGGCTTTCAAAAGCTTTTTGTCGGCAGGGGCACCGGCAAGGCCTCCGTGGAAACTAACCACTCCTTTGAGGTCCGCACCCAGCCTGGCGGAATTCAATACTACTGATCCACCGAAACAATACCCGATTGCCGCGACATTGCCCTGATCTGCCTGGGGATATCCTTTTACTTTTTTTATGGCGGCATCAAGCCTGCTTTTTGCAAGGTGCGGGTCCTGATAAAATGGTTTTGTCAGTTCCTGTGCCTCTGTTGGATTGGCTGCGATTTTCCCGTCGCCGAACATGTCAACTGCCATGGCAAGGTACCCCAGTTCAGCGAGTTTCCGTGCCCGCATTTTCGTATATTCATTCAGCCCCCACCATTCATGGACAACCAGGACTACAGGCCTTGTTCCTTTTATATTTTCATCAAATGCGATAAAACCTTTGAAAGTGAGCCCGTCAGCTTTGTAGGTGACTGCCTCTTCCTTGATTTTTGATGGAGGATTGTTTGAACGGGCCAATGTGCTGATCGTGATCATAACAATGCAGATAAGGAGACTGTTGCGAAAATATGTTGATTTCATGGATGGTGGTATTGGTTGAAACTTCAATAAACAAAATGGGATCAAACGATGTTGCCATCCCTCGGATGTCCCGTAAGGAAAGGTGAACCTTGCAAAAGTAATCCTAAATCGATTACTATTTAGAATGGTTATAGTTAAAATTTGTTAATTTGAAAGTGTCTTTCAGCCGTTTACCACCATCTGACGCCAGCCAACCGGCATAATTCCATCCTGGAGAGGAGCAGGTTGTATTCAAACTGGAGGTTGCTGAGCTGGGCATCCTTGAAATTGGTGAGGGAAGTGAGCAGGTCGAGGTTGGTGATCACGCCATATTTATAGCGGTCGGTGGCGAGGTCGAGGGCCAGCTGGGCCTGTTGGATCAGGGTATCGGCACTGGCCAGTTTTTGCCGGTTCTTCCCGATATCGTCCAGTGCGTTGAGCAGGTCTTTGTTCAGGAGGACTTTTTGCGATTCAAGGGCCAGTTTCGATGAATTGAGGTTGATGATTGCCATCTTTTTCTGCAAACCGGGCCGCGATGCGGAAAGAATCGGCACGGATATGCCGGCTCCCACGAAATAGTTAAAAGTTACGGCATCGATTTCGGGCATGAACCCGTTCTTGTACCCGAGACCTGCCAGGAAATTCAGGGTAGGCAAGCTGTTTCGGTTTGCCGAAACAATATCCCACCCGGCCGATTTGATCTT
>CAIKNA010000035.1 GCA_903828645.1 uncultured Bacteroidales bacterium | reverse complement strand
CATTTTATCAGGGGAACAAGTGAACATGGTCAAACCCGGACATTCGTTTTTCACCATCTACCCGAACCCGACAACCGGCGGTTTTTCATTGGAAACCAGGGGAATGGATGATAAAGCTGAACTCCGGGTCGAAATGTACGGCATGCATGGTGATCGCTGCTTTTCCGAAACTCTTTCGGGAAAGCTGAAGTATGATCTTTCACTCGACGAAAAGCCGTACGGTGTATACTTCATCCGCGTGGTCACCGGAAAACTGACCGGGACAGGGAAAATCATAAAGCAATAACTATCCTGATACCGATTGTCAGGCCGCTTTCATTTTGAAAACCATCGCATAAAGCTTCATCTGTTTGATCATGGCCGAAAGCCCGTTGCTGCGGGTTGGCGAAAGATGCTCCTGCAACCCGATGTGGTCGATGAATGACAGTTTGGTTTCAATGATATCCTCGGGCGTCTGGTCTGAAAGAACCCTGATCAGCAGGTTCACAATTCCTTTGGTGATGATGGCATCGCTGTCGCCCCTAAAGATCACCCTCCCATCCTTTAATGATGCATGCAGCCATACCTTCGACTGGCAGCCGGTAATCAGGTACTGGTCTGTTTTATACTGCTCCTCAATGACCGGCAGTGTTTTTCCGAGTTCTATCAGATAGTTGTATTTATCCATCCAGTCGTCGAACATGGAGAACTCTTCGATGATCCGGGATTCTATTTCGGGAATGGGCATGGTTCTGTTTTTGAGAAAGCAAAGTTACTGAAAATGGTGAACCGGTAGAATTGTTAATAAATCATAATTTTTAGTACCATGTATTGCATAGTACTAAAATCTGTATTATATTTGCCGCATGAATACAGAAAATCAAAATGCACAAATGCGGAAAGGAGTTCTTGAACTCTGCATCCTGGCCATCGTTGCCAAGCAGGATGCATATGCTTCCGACATCATCACGAAGTTAAAGGAGGCCCGGCTCATTGTTGTGGAGGGGACCTTATACCCCTTGCTCACACGGTTGAAAAACGACGGGCTCACGGTCTATCGCTGGGAGGAGTCGAAATCGGGTCCGCCACGGAAATACCACCAGATAACCGAACCTGGTCTGAAAGCCCTGTCTGAACTGAAAGACGACTGGCAGGAGCTGATCATATCGGTTGACAAAATCCTCACAAGCCCGTCACCCCCGGGTGCCGGATTTAACCCCACCCTTTAGGGTGGGGGCTCCCAGCCCTCAGGTGGGGGGCACCCAGCCCTCAGGTGGGGGCACCCAGCCCTCAGGTGGGGACATCCAGTGCCAAATACAAAACATCAATAAATAAATCCATGAAAAAAACACTCACAATAAACCTCGGAGGCATAGTCTTCCACATCGATGAAGACGCCTATATTTCCCTGAACCAATACCTTGAAAACCTTAAAAACCATTTCAGCAGGGAGGAAGGATACCGGGATATCCTGGATGATATTGAATCACGGATCGCCGAAATACTGAACGACAAGCGGTCAGAATCGAAACAGGTGATCACCCGGGAAGATGTGGCTGCCGTGATCGCCATGATGGGCCAACCCATCGAAATAGAGCAGGAGGAAAATCCGAATTCACACCAGGATGCCTCCCGCACTGAAAAAGGAGATAAACGTTTTTTCCGGAACCCGGATGAAAAGGTCATTGCCGGCATTTGCTCGGGCATCGCCGCCTATTTTCACCTTGACCCGGTGTGGGTCAGGTTGATTTTCCTGGTATTTGTCGCCGCAGGTGGTTCGGGAATCATGCTTTATATTGTCCTCTGGTTTGTCATCCCCGAAGCACAGACAGCCTCCGACAGGCTTGAAATGCGAGGAAAAAAGATCAACATTTCCAACATCGAAAAAACAATGCGGGAAGAGGTTTCAGAACTCCGCACCAGAGTCGGCAGCATGGCCGGCGAATCGGCTGCCTCACTCAAACGGGCCGGTAAAGGTTCCGGATTCTTTTTTGAGATGGTGAGGAAATCCCTTCTTGGTGTGCTTGCTTTTACCGCCAGGGCAGTGCTGATCTTAACCGGGATCATCCTGATCGTTGCCGGGCTTGGGTTGCTCCTCGCCCTGTTTGCCTATGCCCTTGGCTGGACCGGAGGCATTTATTCCGACGCTGATTATACAGCCCTCTCCTTTCCGGCACTTGCAAACCTGATGGTGGGATGCGATATGCACGTGGTTTTTCTGCAGTTAATTCTGTTGATGGTCCTGGGAATACCCTTTTTCATGCTTTTTTATAACGGGTTGAGGATGGTGTTCCGGTTCGACCGAATCAGGCACCTTGGCCTCACCATGTTCAACATATGGATCGTGGCAATCTTCTTCCTCGCCTGGTCGGGATTGAAAATATACAATCTCTATAAATCCGGTGATGAAAAACAGATTGACATTGTGCTTGAAAAACCGGCAGCCGATACCCTGAATGTGATCCTGATGGCAGATGATCCGGGATTGAAATACCTCAGGAATGAAAAATACGGGTTTCCGGGTGACCTGAAAATGATCATTACCGAAAAAAAAGAGCTTTATGTACTGCCAACCATCCGGATCGAAGAATCGAACGACAGCCTCATTTCCATAACACAGACTACCACTGCCAGGGGAAAAACCTGGTCTGAAGCTCATCAGCACCTCACTGCACTCCGCTTCCAGTCTGCCACTTCAGGGTCGTCATTGAGAATCAGTCCGTTTGTCAGGATGCCCATACAGGAATGCTGGCGTGGGGAGATGGTTACCCTGGTAATCAGGGTTCCACGGGGAAAATTCATTCATCTGGATCAAGGTCTGCGTGATCTGAATCCTTATTGGTACCACCAGTTGAACCCCAATGACACATCCGCATTTCAAATGTCTAAAAACGAAACGGAGGTTGTTCCGGGGCAGGATTCGCTCAAAGGCAAAGATGACACCTCCCATGCGCCCATCATCAGCAAACAGGCTCCCTGAGGGGATGTGAAAAGCTGGAAGGGTTGTTTAAGAAAGCATCTCTTTCACCCTGGCAATGGCTGACACCAGTTGATCGATCTCCTCCATGGTATTGTAAAACGCAAAGGAGGCGCGCACCGTTCCCGGGATTTTCAGTGAATCCATCAGGGGCATGGCACAATGATGACCGGTACGAACGGCAATGCCCATTTTGTCGATGATCATCCCGGCATCATAGGGATGTATGGCTCCGATGAGAAATGAGACCAGGCTGGCCTTGTGCTGACTGGTGCCGTAAAACCTAATCCCTTCGACCGCTGACAATTTCTCAGTTGCATATTTCAGCAGAAGCGCTTCGTACGAAGCAATGTTCTCCATGCCAAGAGCCCGGAGGTATACTATGGCGGCCCGGAGTCCCATCACCCCTTCCACATTCGGCGTTCCTGCTTCGAATTTAAAAGGGAGTTCATTAAATGTGGTGTGGTCGAGGTAAACATCTTTGATCATCTCCCCCCCCAGCTGGTAAGGCGGCAGTTCCTCAAGGTATTTCTCCTTGCCATAAAGCACACCGGTTCCCATCGGGGCGTATAATTTATGCCCGGAGAAGCAATAGAAATCGCAGTCGAGCTCCTGCACATCCACCGGCAGGTGCGAAACCCCCTGTGCCCCGTCGAGCAATACGGGTATATCATGCTGATGCGCCAGGGTAACGATCTCTTTCACCGGGTTGATGGTTCCCAGGACATTCGAGACATGGGTGAGGGCGATCAGCCGGGTTTTTTCGTTCAGCATCCCTGACAATACATCCAGGTCAAGTTCGCCGTGTTCATTGATTCCCAGCACGCGTAAAGTGGCGCCGCGTTCGAGACACATCTGTTGCCATGGAACGAAGTTGGAGTGGTGTTCCATGATCGAAGTCACAATTTCATCGCCCGGCCTGATGTATCGTTTTCCAAAGGAGGAGGCAACCAGGTTCAGCGATTCCGTCGCTCCTTTGGTGAAGATGATCTCGCAGGTGTTTTTGGCATGGACAAACTCCTGCACCTCCCTGCGTGCCTCTTCATAGGCCTCGGTGGCTTTCATGCTCAGGTAATGCACGCCACGGTGGATATTGCAGTTGTCGTGTTCGTAATATTGCCTGATGGCATCAATTACCTGGCGCGGTTTTTGGGTGGAAGCCGCATTGTCGAAGTAGACCAGGGGACGGTTGTATATCTGTTGCTGAAGGATCGGGAAGTCAGCTCTTACCTGTTCAATATTAAAAATCATGATTGTGTATTAAACCGCAAAAGTACGAAAGATAAAAACGGGGAGGTTCAAAAGAGGAGGCAATTCATAAAACGGAAAAATATTCGTAGTTTTAACACCAATTTAAACCTCCTAAAAACTGCCCTGTATCATGAATAAAAAGATCATCTTATTGTTCGCCGTTCTAATGCTATTCCTGCCGGCCATGAGCCAGCAAAAGAGTGAATTAAAAATTGAATTCGAGAAGTATACCCTGCCCAACGGGCTTGATGTAATCCTGCATATCGACCGTTCCGACCCCATCGTGGCGCTCGCCATCCGTTACCATGTGGGATCAAACCGTGAAGTTGAAGGGCGCACCGGCTTTGCCCATCTTTTCGAACACATGATGTTCCAGCGGTCGGAGAATGTCGGAGAGGACCAGTTCTTTAAAATAATTCAGAATGCAGGAGGAACCCTGAATGGCGGAACAGGAAGCGATGCCACAACCTATTATGAAATCGTTCCGAACAATGCGCTGGAAAAAATCCTCTGGATGGAGTCAGACCGCATGGGGTACATGATCAACACCGTTACTGAATCTGCCTTCAGCAACCAGCAAAATGTCGTGCAGAACGAAAAACGTCAAAACTATGACAACCAGCCTTACGGGTATACCAGCTGGGTCATCGCCACAAACCTTTACCCAAAGGGACATCCCTACAGCTGGACTGTGATCGGGGAGATGGAAGACCTGAAAAACGCGACGGTTACAGATGTGAAAGCCTTTCATGAGAAATACTATAATCCCAATAATGCAACGCTGGTGCTTGCCGGCGATTTTGATGAAAAAAGTGCTAAAAAACTGATCGAAAAATACTTCGGGGAAATAAAACCCGGAAAATCTGTCACCGATCCAAAGCCAATCCCGGTTACCCTGGTAAAAACCAAAAAGGTATATTATGAAGACAACTTTGCAAAAGCCTCACAACTCAGGATGATCTGGCCGACCGTTGAAGCCTACAATGATGATTCATACCCGCTTGAATACCTTGCCCAGTTGCTGTCGCGCGGAAAGAAGGCACCCCTCTATAAAATTCTTGAAAAAGAGAAGAAACTTTCTTCGAGCCAGCGCGCTTCCAATGGATCGCAGGAAATTGCCGGCACTTTTGTCATCAGCGTTACTGCCAATGATGGCGTTAACCTGAATGAGGTGGAGAAAAGTGTGTTCGACGCTTTTACCATGTTTGAAAAGGATGGCTTTACCGATGAGGATGTGGAGCGAATCAAGGCAAGCCAGGAGACAGATTTTTACAACGGCATCAGCAGTATCCTTGGAAAGTCATTCCAGCTGGCATCCTACAATGAAGATAAAGGCGACCCCGCCTACTACAAGACCGACATCGAGAAATTAAAATCGGTGACAAAATCAGATATTCTCCGGGTTTACGCAAAATATATCAAAGACAAACCATTTCTTGTCACGAGTTTTGTTCCTAAAGGCCAGGTTAGCATGATCGTTGACGGCTCGGTAAAAGCCGATGTAAAGGAAGAAAATATCACCGATGTCACACCCGCTGACAAAAAAGCTAAAACGGAGGAGGCCATTGTCAAAACCCCCACGCTCATCGACCGCTCGGTGATGCCTGCCGACGGGCCCGATCCGTCGCTCAACCTTCCGCTGGTGTGGAATTCCAAACTGGCAAATGGCATGGAGGTATATGGCATTGAACAAAATGAACTTCCCCTGGTCCAGTTTTCCGTGGAGATAAAAGGAGGCCACTACCTCGACCCGATTGAAAAGCCAGGCGTTGCAAACCTTGTTTGCGTAATGATGATGGAAGGAACCAAAAACAAGACCCCGCTGGTTTTGGAAGAAGAGATAGAAAAACTTGGAGCCTCCATCGACCTCAATGTTACAAACAACTCCATCACCCTCAAGGCCAACTCGCTTACCCGGAATTACGACCAGGTTCTCTCACTTGCAAAGGAGATCCTGCTGGAACCCCGTTGGGATGAAGCTGAGTTTGCCTTGGCAAAAACCCGTTTGCTCAACAACATCAAACGTCAGAAAGCCAACCCGACAATCCTTTCCAGGAATGAATTCAACGAGTTGGTCTATGGCAAGGGCAACATCCTTTCCACCGACCGGCTGGGCACCGAAGAGTCGGTCAATGCCATCACCCTGGACGACCTGAGGGCATTTTATAACAAGGCATTTTCCCCCTCGGTTGCAGCATTCCAGGTTGCCGGCAGCATCACCATGGATAAGGTGCTGTTATCCCTGCAGCCTCTTGCGGCTGAATGGAAGGCGAAAGAGGTCGTATTTCCTGAATACAGGGTCCCGGCGCCTTTGAAGGAGCCAAAAATTTTCTTTGTGGATGTTCCCGGTGCAAAGCAGTCGGTCATCAACATCGGATGCCTGGGACTGGCCCGGCAGGACAAGGAATATTTCCCGGCCGTGGTGGCGAATTACAAACTTGGCGGTTCGTTCAATGGCAATGTGAATCTCATCCTGCGTGAAGAAAAAGGGTTCACCTATGGCGCCCGGACCAACTTTTCGGGCGGGATTTTTTCCGGCACTTTCGTGGCCCTCGCAAGCGTTCGCTCTTCTGCGACGGAGGAATCCGTTGAAATATTCAAGGACCTGATGACCCGGTACGGCAAGGAGATAAAACCGGAAGACCTTGAATTTACCCGCAATTCCCTGATCAAGGGATATGCCAGGCAGTTTGAAACGCTGGATGCAAAAATCGGGATGCTGAGCGATATCAGCATGTTTAAATTGCCTGCTGACTATGTCAAAGGGGAACAGGAGATCATTAAAAACATGACACTTGACCGTCTCAAAACCCTGGCCGGGAAGTACATAGATCCGTCGAAGATGTATTATGTCGTTGCCGGAGATGCCAAAACTCAACTGGAACCACTGGAAAAGATCGGTTTCGGGAAGCCGGAACTCGTACCAAAAAAATAATCCGGCTGTCAGGCGGCACCGGGGTCTTCATCCAGGATGATCCCCATGCTTTTCATCAGGAATGATGCATTCAGGTTTTTGCAAACTCCGGGCGACAGTTTGTAATCGATCTCCATCCTGTCGCCTGAAAGGTGGATCTCAAAACACAGGTTCCGGATGTTCTCCGGGTAGTGGCTGACCAGGTTTCCCAGGGCAAGATCGTGGGTGGCAAAAAGTCCCGCAAGTTTGTACTTCATCAGTTGTTTGATCAGGGCAATGGACCCCGTTTGTTTATCGGACGAATTGGTTCCCTTCAGGATTTCGTCAAGCAGGATCAGCTTTTGCCGTCCGCTTTCAAGCCCGTCAATGATCTCTTTCAACCGGCGGAGTTCGGCGTAAAAATAGGATTCCCGTTTCGCGAGTGAGTCGTTGGTACGGATGCTGCTGTGTATTTCAATCGGATAAAAAGTGAGCCTCCGGGCAAAAACCGGTGCCCCCGTCATGGCCAGAAGCAAATTGATGCCGACCGTACGCAGAAAGGTACTTTTACCCGACATGTTTGCCCCGGTAATGATGCAAAACTGGTTCCACCCGTTGATTTCTATATCATTGGTTACGCAAGTATCCCCAATGATCAGTGGATGACCCATCTTTTCGGCACGAAATTGAAAATTATCCGTTACCGGCTCCGGGTAGCTGTAATCAGGGTTATTGAACGCATAAGTTCCAAGGCTCGACAGGGCGTCCAGTTCGGTGAGTACTTCAAACCAGACCGGAACCTGGCTGCGGTACCTTAACCGCCACCGTTCCACAGCTATCAGTATATGGATGTTGAACATAAACAGTCCGTTCATCATCACCGAAACCAGGATGTTGAGGTTGGAATCCAGCATGTTCAGCAACCCCGAAATTTGTTTGATCACCCTGCCCGGCGTCTCCCGGGATCCGGATCTGAGATTGTTCTGCAACTCCCTGTTGAAATCTGATGTAAAAGGAACCTCTTCGGCCAGGGAAAGTGCCATGGCATATTTTCGCAGAATTCCTACAAGGGAAGTAACCGCCTGGCTTGTAAGCATTGTTTTTCGTCCATAGGCGAAAACGAGAAACAGCTGCAGCATCACCATCATCAAAGGCAACTGGTAAGGCAGCAAGCCGGCCGCAGACAGCACGATGGTGCTGATGGTAATCACAGGAAGGAAGAAGGAAATGATTTTCACAGGCCTGAGCCATTTCATACCATCTTTCCCTTCCAGCCATCCGTTCAGGGCATCACGATCGCCCGGGGAGGTATCCTGACCAATGAAAATCAACTGAAGGTGCTGCCTGAACTCAATATTTCCGGAGAGTTCCCTGATCGCCTGCTGACGGGCAAGCACCTGATCACTGTACTGGAATGCATTGTTGAAATAATCGGCCAGCCGCTCTCTTCCAAAGATGGTCGAAGTGCGGTTCACATACTGGAACAACGATCCCGCTCCAAACAGATCAAGGTCGTGGGTATAGGGATGGTCGTGATTGACAAACGCATCCCCGGGGTCAAATTCCGAAAAGTCGCCATCCATTGAGGCAACCTCCTGCCGGTTGATCCGGATGAGATTTTCGAGTCGTAGCATCCCTTTTTTCAGGCGGCTGTCATACCATCCTGCAAGGAGGAAGCCGGCAAATGACAATGAAGAAGCAACAATAAACAGCGCCCCCGGAAATTTGAAAGCATAAAAAATCGAAAAGCCGGTCAGGATGAAGCATAAAAGCCTCAGCCAGGGAATCCACCTCAAAGGCTTACGCAAATGGCCGATTCCGGAAGTAAACTCCCTGATACGCTCTTTGTAAACAGATTCCGGGGAATTCATGATAACCGGTCGAAAAATTCGTTATTCAATATTCGATATTCGATATTCCTTTTCTAAATTTTGCTCATATCTATCTGAAACTCCATCGGGTGTTCCGGTGTACTGCAATGTAGCACACACTGTTCGCAAATCTGAAGTTCCCCCTGCAACCTTTTCTTAACCATATCCTCGATGCGCTGGCGCAGCTGCGGGATGGCAATTTTCGTTACAATCTCGTCGGCAAAGGCAAACATCAGCAACATACGGGCGGTCTCCTCTCCGATGCCGCGCTGACGCAGGTAAAACATCGATTCCGGGTCAAGCTGGCCGGTAGTTGAGCCATGAGAGCATTTAACATCATCATTGTAGATCTCCAGGAAGGGTTTCGAATTAACCCTTGCCGTATCGGTGAGTAAAATATTCTTGTTGCTCTGACGCGCATCTGTTTTCGTGGCATTGCGGCGAACCAGCACATGTCCGTTGAAGATGGCGCGGGCATTCTCATCCAGGATTCCCTTGAAGGTCTCATTGCTGGTACAACCGGAATGAGCATGGTCCACAAATACCTGGTTGTCGACATGCTGCCTGCGGTCCATGAGATAAATGCCGTAAATATTGGCGGTACCGTGCGGGCCATTGAAAAGCACCCGGATGTTGTTCCGAAGGAGGCCGCCGTTCAGGGAGATGTAATGAGACTCCAGGCTGGCCGATGCCTCCATCCGGAAATAAACAGAACTGATGAGGGTGCTGTTGTTATTGAGATTCTGCAGTTTGTAATGATCCATCACACCATGTTCACCTACGTGGATCTCTGTGACAATATTTGAAAAACTTGCCTGGTGGTTGTATGAATCATCGCAATGTACGAGTGAGAGCCTTGCATTGGCTCCGACCACGATGAGGTTACGCGACTGCAGGAAAAGGTTCTGGTCATGATGGATCACGTTGATCAATTGCACCGGTTTCGGGCTTTTCACGTTGTCGGGCACATAAATAAAAACCCCGTCCTGGGTATAAGCAGTATTCAGTGCGGTGAATCCTTCGCCGGCATCATCGGCCATGGTGCCAAAATATTTTTCGATTAATTGCGGGTATTTTTTACGGGCATCCGCCAGGCTGCCCATGATGATCCCGTTGCCAAGCTCCATCAGCGGGACATCTTTTGAAACATACCACCCGTTGAGTTGCCCGATCACGGCGGTATCGAGATGGGGAATGTTGCACCGGAACACCTTCTGAGCATCCACATCTTCGAACGGTTGAAGGTGGTAATCATAACCACGGTTAAAACTCTCCTCAAGGTCGGTCAGGCGCCAGGTTTCCATGGTGGTATCAGGGAATCCCAGCCTGGTAAATGAAGCCATGGCATCCTCGCGGATTTTGACCAGGGCTTTTGTATCAAAGGTTTCCAGGAAAGCCCGGTTTTTTTCAAACAGGGAGATAAACCGTTCAGCTGTTATTATTTCTTTATTTTCGGGTTGCATTGCAAATGTTTTTACCTCACCCCGGGCCCGTTCTCCTTCAGGAGAGGGGTGGATGTGCTACTCTTGTTCTTTTTTTATCCAGTCGTAACCCTTTTCTTCGAGTTCGAGCGCCAGTTCTTTCCCCCCCGATTTGACAATTTTGCCTTCAAACAGCACATGCACAAAGTCGGGAATGATATAGTCGAGAAGCCGCTGGTAATGAGTGATTATCACGAAAGCGTTGTCGGGGCGCCGCAATTTGTTCACGCCATTGGCCACGATGCGCAGGGCATCGATATCGAGCCCCGAGTCAGTTTCATCGAGGATGGCCAGCATGGGTTCAAGCATCGCCATCTGGAAAATTTCATTTTTTTTCTTTTCGCCTCCTGAAAAGCCTTCATTTACCGAGCGGTTTGTGAGATTCGAGGTGATTTCGACCAGCCTTTTCTTCTCTTCCATCAGCCTGAGAAACTCACCTCCCGGCAGCGGGTCAAGTCCCTTGAACTTGCGTACTTCATTCACCGCGGTGCGCATAAAGTTGGTGATGCTCACCCCCGGAATTTCCACCGGATACTGAAATCCAAGAAATATCCCTTCGCGGGCACGGTCTTCAATGGAAAGTTTCTGAAGGTCTTTCCCCTGGTAGAGTATCTCCCCGGCCGTGACATCAAAAACTTCCCTCCCGGCAATGACTGAAGCCAGGGTGCTTTTCCCGGTTCCGTTCGGCCCCATGATGGCATGCACTTCGCCCTTGTTCACTTCGAGGTCGACCCCCCTGAGAATCTCTTTGCCATGAATACTGGCATGCAGGTTTTTAATTTGTAATAACATAGAAAAAA
The DNA here is from genome assembly GCA_903828645.1 of uncultured Bacteroidales bacterium. Taxonomy (GTDB): domain Bacteria; phylum Bacteroidota; class Bacteroidia; order Bacteroidales; family FEN-979; genus CAIVAT01. The sequence goes on along the minus strand of CAIKNA010000035.1, from coordinate 70,056 downwards.
ATTCAAAAATCAAATATGAATGTCAAAAGTCAAATCAGCGCAAAAATCGTAAATCGTAAATCGTAAATCGTAAATCGTAAATCGTAAATTACCCAACGCTTCCTTCCAGGGAGATCGACAGCAATTTTTGTGCTTCCACCGCGAATTCCATGGGCAGTTGTTTCAACACCTCCTTGGCATAACCGTTTACGATCAGCCCGATGGCGCTTTCCGCAGAAATCCCGCGCTGCTGGCAATAAAAAAGCTGGTCTTCGGAAATTTTGGATGTGGTGGCTTCATGTTCAACGATCGAGGACTTATTGTCAACCTGGATGTAGGGATAGGTATGTGCCCCGCATCGGGCGCCAAGCAGCAGCGAATCACACTGGCTGTAGTTGCGCGAGTTGACGGCATTTTTCGAAATGCGCACCAGGCCGCGGTATGAGTTGTTGCTTTTCCCGGCGGATATCCCCTTGGAAATGATCGTGCTCCGGGTATTCTTTCCAAGATGCGTCATCTTTGTTCCTGTGTCGGCCTGCTGGTAGTTATTGGTGACGGCAACCGAATAGAACTCGCCCACCGAGTTGTCGCCAAGCAGGATGCAACTCGGATATTTCCACGTAATGGCCGATCCGGTCTCCACCTGGGTCCAGCTGATCTTGGAGTTATTTCCCTTGCAAATTCCCCGTTTCGTCACGAAATTGTATATCCCTCCCAACCCGTTTTTATCGCCGGGGTACCAGTTTTGCACAGTTGAATATTTCACTTCGGCATCTTTCATGGCAACGATCTCAACGATGGCGGCATGAAGCTGGTTCTCATCGCGCTGGGGCGCCGTACAGCCTTCCATGTAACTCACATAAGCGCCCTCTTCGGCCACGATCAGCGTGCGTTCAAACTGCCCGGTATTGGCGGCATTGATCCTGAAATAGGTGGATAATTCCATGGGGCATCGAACGCCTTTTGGAATAAAACAGAATGAACCATCACTGAATACCGCTGAATTGAGCGCGGCAAAATAGTTATCGGTATAAGGCACTACCGACCCCATATATTGCTTCACCAGCGCGGGATGGTTCTGCACTGCCTCACTGAAAGAGCAAAAGATAATCCCATGCTTTGAAAGGGTATCTGAAAAAGTGGTCTTCACCGATACGCTGTCGATCACTGCATCCACTGCAATTCCTGCCACGCCGGCCAGCTTTTTTTGCTCATCCAGCGAAATCCCAAGCTTGTTAAATGTAGCCAGCAATTCGGGGTCAACCTCATCGAGGCTGGACAGCTCCTTTTTTTTCTTTGGTGCGGCATAAAAGATGATCTCCTGGAAGTTGATCGGACCGATCCTGAGGTGGGCCCATTTTGGCTGCACCAGTGTAAGCCAGTGGCGGTATGCTTTCAGCCTGAATTCCAACATGAATTCAGGTTCGTTCTTTTTCGTCGAAATATAGCGGATGGTATCTTCAGAAAGCCCGACAGGGGCAAATTCTGTGTCGATATCCGTGACAAAGCCGTACTTGTAATCACCCTGAGTGACTTCATCCAGGATTTTGTTCGCTTCGGATTCCATGAATCAGTAATTTAAAACAAATCTAGTCATTTTTATGCCACCGCAAGCAGTCCGGCACTTTGACTGGCAAAGATACAACAATTCAGGTATTCGAATGCCTGTTTAGGGAAAAAGTGGAGAGCCTGACAAAAACCATTAAAAGGGTTGCCAACCAAAATTATCAACAATCGGTTTTCGTATTTCAATTTGTTTTAATTTGGTCCGGTGAAATTCAACATGAAGCATCTCTTTAACGTAATTGATTATCATGGAAATAACAGGTAGGATTATTAAAATATTGTCGCTTCAGTCGGGTGAAGGTAAAAACGGAACCTGGAAAAAGCAGGAATTCATCCTTGAAACTGCTGCCCAGATACCCCGTAAAATCTGTTTTTCGCTCTGGGGTGATAAAATCGACCAGTTTAAACTGGCCGAAGGCGAGGATGCCGAAGTATCCTTCGACCTCGAAAGCCGGGAGTTCAATAACCGCTGGTACACTGAAGCCAAAGCCTGGAAAATCGTAAAAAAAGGTTCGGGGCAATCGAGCCCGTCCGAACAGGAACCGCTTCCTGGTTACTATGAGATGCCTGCAGGCGATGGAATGCCATTTTAGCATATCATCAACCAAGTCAAACAACCTTAACACCAAACGCCATGTCAAAAGGACAAGATCAAAAAAAAGAGGCTAAAAAAGAGCCTGCTAAATCACTGAAAGAAAAACGGCTGGAGAAAAAGGAAAAAAAGGCCAAGAAATAGCCCGGAACTCCCTTTCCGGGCTTACACCACCCCCGCTGGCTGCCACAAAGGTATAGCCGGCAGGGATGTCATGTCTATTAATCGTTACTGAATAAAAAATATTTACTCCTTTCTCTTCCCCAACAGCCTGAACTGTTAAAAAATGTTAACAGAGAATGTTTTCGGCTTTTAGGGTGTATCTTTGTTTATTCAATCTAAATCCATTTATTGGAGCAGATTCACTTATCCCTTAGAACGTTATCCTTGATCAGGTATTACAATCAACAGAGGCCATTCGCACATTGCATCCTTTGCATCTCATCGGGCGTATTCACACCCTTGATTCAACTTAATAATTCCAAAAAACGTTTGCCATGAAAAAAATTCATTTATTGACGTTCCTCCTGTTAATCGCTTTTATTCCTTTCATGGGGTTCTGCACCATCCTGCATGTACCTGCAACATACAGTTCCATCCAGTCGGGCATCGATGCTGCTGTAAACGGAGATGTCGTTCTGGTAGAACCGAACACCTATTATGAGAATTTAAACCTCTACGGCAAAAATATCATTCTGTGTTCCAATTTTTTTACAACGGGGAATTCAGCGTTTATAGCCACTACAATCATTGACGGATCCAATGTCGGGCGTGTTGTTACAATCAGTTCAGGGGAGAGTTCAGCGTGCCAGGTGATTGGATTTACGATCCAGCACGGGAATTCTTCGTCTGAATACGGCCTGACCTACGGAGGAGGGATTTTCATATCGGATGCATCCCCTCAGATCATGAATTGCATCATCAAAAATAATTATGCGCCCGGATATGGAGGAGGACTGGCTATCAATGGATTATTGGCAAGTGCGAACATAATAGAATGCACCATTCAAAATAATTCTGCAGATAATTTTGGCGGAGGGGTATTTATGGGTGACTGCAATGCCGATGCACAAATTGTCAATTCCATCATTACCGGCAACACCATTACCTGTAACTGTGATTTCAACGGCGGTGGCGGAGGAGTGAATCTCTATCATGCGGCGAAGCTGGTAAATTGTCTTATTGCCAACAACAGTGCTCCGAATGCACAGATAGGCGGTGGAGGGGTTTATTGCGACTGGGGTGACTATTACGGGAGCCAGGGAATTTTCGTTACCGGGTGCACCATTGTCAACAATACCGCATTGAACTGGGGAGGAACCGCCAATGTGATTGACGGCGGGGAGTTCCGGAATTGCATCCTGTGGGGGAATACCAACACTGCCGGCGATACCACTAATTATGACGGGAGTTCATTCATCAATTGCTCTACCTCTCCCTTACCCGCGGGAACAGGAAATATCTCTTCCAATCCGGATTTTATCAATCCGGCAGCGGGTAACTTCAGGCTGGCCAACGGAAGTCCCTGCATCGATGCAGGTGATAATTCATTTAACACACAGATGCTCGATCTCGATGGAAATCCCAGGATAAGTAACAACCTCATCGACATGGGGGCTTATGAAAATGGCACCGGGACAGGAGTGACTGTTCAGATAGGGTCAGGTACTGATGCAACAGGAACGTTGCCGATTAATTCATGTTACAGCTTTAATTACAGTCAGCAGATCTATCTGGGAAGTGAAATAACCTCGGGCGGCGCATCAAAAGGCCTCATTTCAAAGGTCAGGTTCTATTATGCCGGTGGGGGTTCACAATTTTCACACTGGAACAACTGGACTGTTTACCTGGGAAACACCTCCAAAACTGAGTTTGCGGGCATATCCGACTGGATTCCGGCTACTGCTATGAAACAGGTCTTCTCCGGACTGATTCCCAATCCTGTTGAAGGAACCTGGATGGAAATCACTTTACCCGTTCCCTTTTATTATTCCGGGAACAGCATAGTGGTTGCAGTGGATGAAAATTCAAGTGGTAATGACTGTACGGCCCAATGGGGATCGTTTTACAGCGGCGCACCCCGCGGATTACTTACATACAGCGACAATACTAACCCTGATCCTACTTCGCCGCCCAACGCCATTTTTGATCCTGACTGGAACATCGCCCAGGTCCAGTTTCAGATTGACACGGTTTTTGGAGTCCTGAAAGGCCAAATCACCGAACTTCCGGATTGTACGGTCCCCATCATGGGGGCGACCATTCTTGCCGGTACATGTTCAACCACATCTGATGCATCAGGGTATTACCTGTTAAATTTGCCGGTCGGAACCTATTCCAATATTTCGGCCATTTATCATGATGCCAGCCAGACCGTTTCCCCAGCCACTATCGCGCAAGGAGACAGCATCACCCGCGACTTCTGTATATCTCCCTACTACGCTCCTCCGATAGGTTTACAAGCCAGCATTAACGGACCTTTGCAGAACAATGTTCATTTAACCTGGCTGCCTCCCGGGTCAATCGCAGATCAATGGATCCGTTGGGACAACGGTCAAATATATGGCGGGCTTGGATATTACGGACCAACCATCTTCAGTGTTGCATCCAGGTGGCCGATTCCCGATATTACCCCGTATGGTGGCAGTTACCTTAAAAAGATCCGTTTCGCTCCTAACGAGGCAACCGCCTCCTATACGTTAAAGGTCTGGAAAGGAACCAATGCATCCACCCTGCTTCTTTCGCAGGTTGTCGACAACCCGATCATCGGCGGGTGGAATGAAGTGACACTCTCCACACCGGTCCTGATCGATGGCACCGAGGAATTCTGGTTTGGTTATGAGATAAATCAAACCATGGGGTACCCTGCAGGATTGGGGTCGGGCCCGGCTGTCACCGGAAAGGGTGATATGATCAACAGCGGCGGGGATTGGTTCTCCGTAAAAGAGGCATGGGGCTGGGAGTTTAACTGGACTCTCGAAGGATTCGTTTCCGAAAATCCTGTGCTTGCCGCACAACAGGCAATCCCGATGGTCCAAAAACCTTCCCCACCGCCCATAATGACGACGCCAATCTCTTCATCGGTGAAACCCCGTTTTATTCTGTCCGGTCAGACACCATCCGGACCATTGTCTCCCGCACTGCCCGTGGCCGGCCTCGTCCTGCCCAGGCCCGTATTCCCTGCTTCCCATACCCCGCTTACAACCATGACCGGATACAATGTTTACCGCAACGGTGAGAAGATCGCCGACAATATCCCGGTGTTGACTTATGATGACCTTACACTTGCCAAAGGCGGGTATGATTATGCAGTTGCCGCCCAGTACGATTTTGGAGAATCTGTTTGGGTCGGGCCGGTACATGTGGATGTCTATACCTGTTTTCCGCCTACAAACTTGACAGTATCCAATACAACCTTAACCACCACGTCGGCAGAGCTTTCATGGACACCATCCACGATTTCCACCAATTTGCAATGGATGATCGAATGGGGTCCCTCGGGGTTTACACCAGGATACGGGACCACCGCGCTCGTCAATACGACACCGGAATATCCCTTAACAAACCTGAACCCGGGTGCTGAATATGATTTTTACGTCAGCACCTATTGCAGCCCGACAGATGCAAGCGCCCGGGTAAAGAAAACTTTCCGTACCCATTACTTTAACTGTCCGGCGGGGGCAACCCCCGAATTTGAAGTTTGCGGCACCAACACCAATGGTTGTGACCAGGTACCTCCTGCATTTGAGGCCATTTCCTTTAATGAAACGGTGTGCGGCACCAGCTGGTTGTCAAGAACACACCGGGATTCCGACTGGTATTCATTTACGCTCACTCAGCCCATGGATGTGACACTTACCGGAAATGCTGAGTTCACCTACACAATGAACATCGCTTCAGCACCCTGTCCGTCAACCACTGTATATTCAACCATGAACAGCGGAGCGGGATATACCAATTCGATCACCACACAGCTTATCGTACCCGGAACCTATTTTATTTATGTAGCCCCTTCCTATGCGGAACAGGTGGCATGCGATTCACTGAACCGCTATTGGATTACCCTCACCGGCAACAATTGTCTGACGCCGGTCGCACTCAATGCCGTAAATATCACCTCAACTTCTGCCGATCTCGAATGGACCTCCAATTCCGGTTTATGGAACATAGAATGGGGACTCGCGGGGTTTAGCCGGGGTACCGGGACAATGATCAGCGCGACAGGATCGAATCCTTACCATTTATCCGGGCTGCTGGAAGGGTACGCATACAGTTATTATGTACAGGGTGATTGCGGGAATGGATCCACAAGTTATTGGGCCGGTCCATTTACCTTTTTCCTACCCTGTTCTGCGGCGACAAATTTGCCTTTTACGGAACACTTCACTTCACAGGCTGTTGGCATTTCACCACAATGCTGGCAGGTGCATGGAGCAGGGGGCTCCACCAACTGGGTCGTGGCCGAATCAAACAATGCAGGAGGATCAGCTCCTGAGCTCACTTTTCTTCCTTATAATAACTATTTCAGTGGCAGGTCTTATATGACTTCGCCCGTTATCAATTCAGCCGGAATGGCTGAACTTGATATCTCGTTTAAGCAATCCATCTACGCATACAGTTCCGGAACTACCTGCGAATTATGGACCACCAGCGACGGGGGGATTACCTGGCATTCACTTTGGTCAGCTGCTCTAAATGGGGCTTTGGGTCCTCAAACATTAAGTTTTCCAATAACCACCCCCGATGTCGGTTCAGCAACATTCCAGTTTGCCTTCGCGGTAAACGGCAATTCCTGGGATATTGGTTCCTGGCAAATTGATGACATATCGCTCCTTGGAATACCACAAACAGGTACATTGCAGGGTATTGTTACCGATTGTTCGCACGCCTCCCTGCTGCAGGGTGTCTCAGTTGCTGCGGGTTTAAGTACAACCACAACCGATGCTTCAGGGTTTTACCAGTTTTTGAACATTCCTGTCGGAGCCTATGATGTTCAGTTCAGCATGACAGGTTACGTTTCCAAATCTGTTCCCGGAACCATGGTACTCAATGGCATGACCACTACCCTGGATACCTGTCTGACCCTGACCGGTCCTCCCCCGGTCGCAATTGTTCAGAATGAAACGGTCCCTGGCGGACAATCAAAGTGCTATGATGCTACCCAGACCATCACGGTTGCCGGCAGCGGAACAACGTTCACTGTGGAAAACCAGGGTGTCGCCACGATGATAGCCGGGATAAGTATCGACTACCTGCCTGGCACTCATATAAAGCCGGGTGGATACATGCATGGCACAATCGCGCTCCATGGTCCTTTCTGCGGTTTGAAATCTGCGTCAATTGTCACCGCTGATCTGGGGGTAGATGTAAATCCCCTGGTTGTTGAAAAACCAGCCTTCAGGATTTATCCCAATCCTACTGCCGGAAAATTCAGGATGGAACTGACCGGTAAACTTCCCACAGAACAGATCCGGGTTGAAATCTACAACATGCGCGGCGAAAAGATTTTGTCGGAATCTCTTTCAGGAGAAACAGCACATGAATTTTCGCTTGCGGACAAACCGGCCGGGGTTTACTTTATCAAAGTGGTTGCAGGTGAAACCATTTTCACCTCCAAATTGATAAAAACACGTTAACCAGGCATGGAATCTCCGGGCGTTTATTCACCCGGAGATTTCAATCCTGACCTTTTTGTTCTTGATTTTTTCACTCCTTATGAGGTTCACAACTTTTTCTATCTTATCGCTGCGCACGGCAGCATAGGACGAATGATCCAGGATTTCTACAAGTCCCAATTCCTCTTTTGCCAGTTTGCCTTTTTGGAGAAGCATGCCGACCACATCCATTTTGTTGATCTTTTCCTTTTTCCCGGCAGCAATGAACAAGGTACGCCAGGGTGATTTCCCCGGGAGTGTATTTTTTTCAGGCAAGGGTTCTGCCTCGGGAGGTTCCTTAATAAATTTAGGCAAATGATCATTTTCCGCCAGCAGCAGGTATGAAGTACCTGATGCATTCATGCGTGCCGTCCTGCCATTCCTGTGTGTGAAAATGTCCATTGTTGCCGGTAACTGGTAGTGGATCACCGCCTCTATTTCGGGGATATCGAGCCCGCGCGAAGCAAGATCGGTAGTGACAAGCAAACGATGACTTCCATTTCTGAATTTTATCAGGGTTCGCTCGCGTTCATCCTGCTCCATGCCTCCATGGAAAATACCATGAGCAAGCCCCTTCTCCGCCAGTAGCATTCCAATGCGTTCCACCGCTTCGCGGTGATTGCAAAATACCAGGGTCGGCCTGTTTTGCAGCTTGCATATCAATGAAAACAACACCTTCAGCTTATCGGCATCCCCCGCCCTGAGATATTTCACTATCAGTCCGCCCGTTGTAGGAGAAGCGCTGTTTAAAAAATTGATTTCCACAGGATTTCTTATTCCTGTAAAGGAGGGAATTTCGTCCATGGGTGTTGCCGAAGTCAGGATTCGCCGGGTTACCTTTTTCAGCTGTCCGATGATGAATGCCATCTCCTCCCTGAACCCGAATTCCAAAGCCTTGTCAAATTCATCCAGTACAAGTGTATGGATGCTCCCGGTTTCAAAGTGATTATTACGGATGTGGTAGGCAATCCTGCCAGGTGTTCCGATCAGTACCGCAGCCGGGTGAGTCAAATTATTTTTTTCCGTTTTGGTAAGGTGCCCGCCATAAAAACAGTTCACCTTAAAACCGGTATCCATTTTCTTAAAAACCTGCTCGATCTGCAGGGCCAGTTCTCTCGATGGGACCAGGATCAATGCCTGCACTCCGGTATTTTCAGCATCCAGGTACCCGGATAAAGGCAGGAGAAAAGCAAGGGTTTTTCCCGATCCGGTAGGTGAAAGCAGTACAATACCGGCCGACTTTTTCGTGGCAGCGATGGTGGCCCGTTGCATCTCGTTTAATGAAGCGATTTTAAATCTATCAAGTATTTTCCGGAACATCTTGTTTTTTTGAATGTTCGAAAGGTACGAAAAAATTTATTTCCTTCTGATTTTCCTAGCCTGTTCCTTTAAGCGCATCACCAGCGAAAACCTTGAAATATCCAGAAGTTTATGGTTCAACAGGTATGTGATGACTCGTTTTTCGATGCTGTGGTGGAGAGGCAGCAGGATGGCAATCAGGAATATCTTTATGAGCAGCACTTTCCAGGGTTCGCCCTGGGTGATTTCCTCGATCATGTGATCTGACAGCAAAACTATGAACTCAAACAGAAAAATGAAGGAGAAAAAGCCCAGCATCCTGATAATCCATTCAGGAACCTTCAGGCTTCCAAGCATGATGAGGATGACAAACGCAGAAAGAATGCCAACCGTGATTGCAGTATACTGCAAATAATGCCTGCGGAGGGTGGCCTGCTTCTCCTGCTCGGCGGCTAGTTCACGTTGCCGGGTTTCATGGTCTATCTCCATGATCAGCAGCTGATCTTTTTTCGACATGTTGTTCATGCTGTCGTTCAGAACCTTGTTCATGACCGAATAGTTGAATGCATTTTTATAATCCCCTTCCCCGGCGTAAATCGCTTCAAGTTGCCTGGCCGCACCCAGCATATAGTCAATGTAGCATGCTGATCTGGCCAATTCCAGTGATTTTGAAAACTTCCCGATAGCCTTTTCTTTAAGTCCATGCCGCAACAGAAACTGCCCAAACCTGTTATAAAAGTTGGCCTGGAGGATTTTATTGGGATCCGATGCCAGGATCTCCTCAGCTTTGTTAAAAAAGTACAAGGCTGAATCAGTTTTTTGTTCTTCTTCGCTGAAAAAGGCTCTGAGCCTGAAATACAAAGCAGGATCTCCGGAGGCCAGGCCGGCCAGTTCATGAGGGAACTTTTTGTAATAAAGATCATGAAGCAGTCCGATCTTATTGGCTTCGATGTAGTGTGTGCGTATCAGCCCAATCTCATAATTCAACAGCCGGGCGTGTTTATGGCGTATGGCAAAATCGAGGATTTCCTCCATGTTGCTTTCATACATCTGGTTGTTGTTCGAATTTATGTCGATCACCTGCAAATCGTACTCTGCCCATATCATTGCCACAGAATCAACAGGTTTCGCCCTGGTAATGAGATCGCGTTGCAGCAATTTGTAATGGGTGGCCTTGTTGTATAATTTGCTGAAGTTATAGAAGTTTGACAACCTGGCATAGCATTCGCGCCGCAACCGCTGGTCCCCGGTCCTTTCTGCCAGGCTCACTGCATTCAGATAATTGCGGAAGGCTTCAATCTTTTGGTTTTTCCCTTCGAGGCATTGTCCGATAAACAGGTAACTTTCAGCTTTCAGCGCGATATTATCTGAAGTTCCTGCAATGGACAACAACTTGTAGCTATACTCTAATGCCTTGTCAAACTCATATCCGGCTAAATATACCGAAGCCAGATTTTTATAATTGCGGAAGGCGACCTCAGCGTTTTTGCTGACAGATGATATCTGTTCTGCTTTCAAAGCATAGTCAAGTGCTTTTCGGTGGTAGACATGGAGGTCGTTGGATTCGACATAACCGTTATATGCCTCGAAAAGCAATTCCGTGCGGTGACTTTTCTCTGCCAGGCGGATGGCAATATCACTGATGCTGTCGGCAAATTTTGAATTCCCGAGGTAATCGTAGTATAAGAAGGCGATGCCGTACAATTTTTCGATTTTGAGGCTGTCGTTTCCTGTTGATTCGCACTCGTGTTTTAATTTGCCAGGATAAGTTAAAGGGTCAACCTGACAAAATAATTCTCCGTTCAGGAGCATCAGAAGGAGAAAGAAAATAAATTTGGATTTCATCCTGTTTTTCCCTATTTTCACAGAGTTTCCAAAAGAACCACGATTGTTTACCCTCACAGCCATAAAAAAAATCATCGTAAATGATTATAAACATTTATCTTTGAGCGAAATTAATCATTAATTTAATATCATTCTAAATAAAAAAACCATGAAAACAAATAAATTTTTTTTTACTGCTTTTGGCTTTATCGCCGGAATGGTTTGTGGAATTTCAATGATAGGCATACTTGCATTTAAAAACGGGCAGACAAATTCAGATCCGACTCCCGGGGTAACCCCCATTGCGGCATCCGACGCGCACAATTATTGTAAAAACTTCCAGTCCGGAGCAGTGCCGCTCAACCTTGTGATCAAAGGATTCTCGATAGACAAATCGCAGTTGGACGCCATGAACAATATTATCAGGGAAAATCCGGCACTGACGGGCTTCAGGATATACCTGGGCAAGGACAATACCGCCAAAAAAATAGGGATTGTTGTCGGAGTTGACAATGCAGGGTTGGATGCTGTAAAAAACACCATCTACAACACTGACGCCAAAAATCTGAGCCCGTGCCCTCCGATTTGTGACAACAACAGCCCGATCTTCCTCAATTGATCTGACTCTCAGGGGATGAGGTGATCCTTCCTTACTCCATCGCTTTGATACCATATAGAGGGTAATATCAGAATTTTCAATATTGGTTTCAGCATCGTCGTGTCGTGGCGGTTAACGCTGTTTTTTATTCTCCGGGAGGGTCTGACCCTGATATCCAATGGTATTTCACTTAACAAGAATAACCCTATCTTTGTAAAAAATAATGTCGTGAAATCGAGCAATCAAATTCACCATAGCCCCTTTGAATCAAAAATTATCGCTGCCCTCAGGTCGGTTTTTGATCCGGAGATCCCGGTCAATATCTATGACCTGGGATTGATTTACAATCTGCAGGTCAATGACGAAACCAACGATGTTTATATCCTTATGACACTGACCTCGCCCAATTGTCCTGTTGCGGAAGACATGCCATTGCAGGTCCAGGAAACTGTAAAGATGGTTGAGGGTGTAGGAACCGTCAGGGTTGAACTCACCTTCGAACCTCCATGGGACAAGGATATGCTGTCAGAATCAGCCCTTCTGGAACTTGGCTTACTATAAATCAAGGAAGATGACCCCGCTTACAGGACCTCTGCTTACACATATAAATTTCCCCTCAGACCTCAAAAAGCTTAAACTGGATGAACTTCCACTGTTATGCGAAGAGATCCGGCAGTTCATAATCGAAGTGATGGCCGTCAATCCAGGTCATCTTGGCGCCAGTCTGGGAGCTGTTGAACTTGCCGTGGCACTGCATTATGTTTATGATGCACCTTTCGACAAGATTATCTGGGATGTGGGACACCAGGCCTATGCTCATAAAATTCTTACCGGTAGGAAAGAGCGCTTTGAAACCATCCGCACCTACAAGGGAATCAGCGGGTTTCCGAAAATGTCGGAAAGCGAGTATGATGCTTTTGGTGTCGGGCACTCCTCCACCTCTATTTCCGCAGCACTGGGAATGGCTGTCGCGGCAAAACTCAGCGGGCAAACCGACCGGCATCATGTTGCGGTAATCGGCGATGGCGCCATGACCGGAGGAATGGCCATGGAAGCTCTCAACAATGCCGGGGTTTCGAATGCAAACCTCATGGTCATCCTCAATGACAACCAGATCGCCATCGACAAAAATGTGGGCGCCATCAAAGATTACCTGGCCGACATTGTCACCTCCAGAACCTACAACAAGGTTCGAGATAAAATCTGGCTGGCCATGGGCGGCGGCACCAAATACGGGAAAAATTCCAGGGCCATCGTCAAACAGCTGGGGAACGCAGTGAAGACAACCCTGCTCAAGAGCGGCAACCTTTTCGAGGCTTTCAACTTCAGGTATTTCGGCCCGGTCGATGGCAATGATGTGATCCGCATGGTGAAGTTGCTCAAAGACATGAACGACATCAAAGGTCCGAAACTGCTGCATGTGCATACGATAAAGGGAAAAGGATTCGAAAAAGCCGAGAAGGACCAGACGGTGTATCATGCCCCGGGGGTATTCGACAAGACGACCGGGACGATCAAGGAGGACAAGTGCCAGGGCCTGGCTCCAAAATACCAGACGGTTTTCGGCCGGACCATCATTGAACTTGCCGAAGCAAACCCGAAAATAGTCGGGATCACGCCTGCCATGTCGACCGGTTGTTCGCTTAACCTGATGATGGCAAAAATGCCCGACCGGACTTTCGACGTTGGCATTGCCGAACAACACGCAATAACCTTCAGCGCCGGCATGGCCGCCTCCGGATTTGTTCCCTTCTGCAACATCTACTCCACTTTTATGCAACGTGGTTATGACCAGGTGATACACGATGTGGCCCTTCAGAAACTGAATGTGGTGTTTTGCCTCGACCGCGGCGGCCTGGTTGGCGAAGATGGCGCCACTCACCATGGGGCGTATGATTTGGCCTATCTTCGTTGCATTCCCAATTTGGTTGTGGCTTCACCCATGAATGAAGAGGAACTCCGCAACATGATGTTTACCGCACAACAGGCCAACATGGGCCCGTTTGCCATCCGTTATCCGAAAGGGCGGGGAGTCATGCCAAAATGGAAAACCCCGATGGTGCAGGTTGAAGTTGGCCGGGGACGGATGATCAGGGAAGGGAAAGATGTTGCCATCATCACCCTGGGCCATGTCGGAAATTATGCCGTTGAAGCCTGCGCCGCACTTGAAAAAGCAGGATATTCAGCGGCCCACTACGACATTCGTTTCCTGAAACCGCTGGATGAGGATATGTTACAGGGAATTTTCAAAAAATTTCAAAAGGTCATCACGGTCGAGGATGGCTCCGTAATGGGAGGCATGGGTTCAGCGGTACTGGAATTTATGGCCGATCATGATTATTCTGCAAAAGTTCAGCGCCTGGGTATCCCCGATCATTTTATCGAACAGGGTTCTGTAGCACAACTCCACCATGAATGTGGGTTCGACACCGAAGGAATCATCCGGGAAACAAGCCTGATGATAAACAACACCACCTATTTCCCCTGACAGGTATCGCCTGTCAGGTTGTTTTAACCAGTCCGTCTTTTGTATCTGCAACAGGGGTTACAGGATTAGCATTGGGGTCCTTTTTATTCTCCATCGTCTTCAAACCGACATAGGCACCTGAACTGATCCCCATGAGGGCCAGCAGGCTTTCATCGAGCTGGGGAATCTGCTGAAAACGAATCACACTCGACACAAATACAAAGCCCAGGATGATCGTCCACATAAACATCTGGGCCCGGTGAACGCTGTATCCCAGTTCATCCTGCAGGATATCTTCCAGGAAAGACTTGGACCGCTGCAGAACATCACCCGGTGTCTTTGTCCGGATATCGACAAGCCGTGATCCCGCCGTGGTTAGGGCACTGACTGATATCAGGATGAGTGTTGAGCCGCTGATAGGCGGCAGCACGTCGGTGACGATCCAGATATAAATGAAAGAACATCCGACCACAATGGTCCAGAACGAAAGCTGTGTGAGCCCGAGACTGAACGGGCTGTGGTCATCCCCGATGCGGATCAGGTTTGTTTTCGCTGCGAGTACGACAAAAACAACCGTGCTGATAATGATGAACATGAAGGAAAAGACGATCGACCAGCGGCTGACAAATTTAAGATAAATTGAAAGCGGATGGTCGGCCTGAAGAAATGTGCCATTTTTAAAACCCGCACTGACAGAGACCGGAATTTTTGACCACAGGTAAGGGAACTCGGGGTAGAATTTAAACAGGTATTTTGAATGTCGGTCGAGGTAGAAAACAAGTTCATGCTCTTTCTTGTCAAAATTTAAAACCCCGATGTCACGCATGGCATTGCCGTTAATATAGAGAATGATCGCTCCCGCCGAGTCCTTTTTCTTCCCTGCCAGTGAATCAGAAACTGCCAGCAAAGCCTCAATGCTGTCGACTGTAATATAAATGTAATCGCCGAACACCAACAAACTGTCACGTCCCGTTGCAAAGGAACCAACCTTGGTTACTTTTGGGAAAATAAGCGGGGCAGCAGCAGGTTTACAGGGCGAGGCAGCCTGCTGACGTTTTAAGCGGATCGAGTCAGCCTGTTCCAGGATTCTCTTCGTGTTGAGGGTATCCTTCCGAACTTTCAGGGTCCCGCCATATCCCCATGAACCTGCAAGCAGGAATACCGTAATTAAAAGCTGTGTATGAAGTTTGTATTTCATATTTCTTCCGATTTCAGGTTTTTGCTTTTTAAAAAATGGCTCAGGATAAAAAAGACTCCAACCAGCACGAACGGGAAATTGACGAGGAGAACCACGCTCAGACTCATCCACACCGAATGGTTCATCTGGTAGTTCATCATATAAATGAATGGCAGCAGTCCGAGCCCGATGACGATGAACATGACACCTCCTATCAATTCCCACTTCCACGCAACAACCAGGAAGAGAATCAGCACGAAAGAGGGGATCAGGTGCATGATAAAGCCACCTATCTGCTGCCAGATCGTCAGCCCCGGTGCAAAGGAATCGAGTGCAAACATGCTCACAAATAATATGGCCAAAATGCACAGAACCCTTGGGATCCAGTGAATAATCCGGATACTTTTTTTCACGTTGTGGTTGGTTGTATTTTCAGGATGCAATATACAACATTTATCATGGAATGTCAATGATATCAATTTTTACGCACATTTTTCGCCGGTTTGATCTATTTTTGTGAAGTTAAAACAGAAGTCTCACCAATACTTCAAATAATGGGAGCAGAAATAAGGTCAGCCATTGTTACCGGTGCCTACGGTGCCATCGGTCAGGCCATTGCCGAAGGGATTGCACGGAAAGGATTCAGGCTTACGCTGGTTGGCCGCGACAAAACCCGCCTTGAAAAAACGCGGGCAATACTCATGGAGCGATCTGAAAATCCCTCCATTTTCCTGGAGGTGGCCGATCTTTCCCTGCATAGCGAAATTCTTTCGTTCAGCGAACGCTGGAAAGGCAGACTTGACCTGCTTGTAAACAATGCAGCAACAGCCCCCCTCAGACGAACTGAAACCACTGAAGGTACCGAGGTGCAATGGGCCACCAATGTACTGGGATATTTCAGGATGATAAAGTATTTCTACCCTTTTATGGAGGGAACTTCCGATAGCCGGATTGTGAATGTTGCCAGCTACTGGGCAGGGGGACTTGACCTCAGCGACCCGGAATTTCACTCCAGGCCATATGACAACGATGTTGCCTACCGGCAGGCAAAGCAGGCCAACAGGATGCTGTCGGTGGCTTTCTCGGAAAGGTTGAAATCAAAAGGAATTGCGGTGAATGCGTGTCATCCGGGTGATGTCAATTCAAAACTCAGCAACGCCTTTGGCTTTGGCGGTTCCGAATCCCCGGAACAAGGTGCCGCCACTCCATTGTTTCTCGCCCTCTCGGAAGAAATTCCAGCCATTACCGGGAAGTACTACGAACATATGAAACCCGTAACATGTGCCTTTTCGAGGGATCATAAAGCAATTGAACAGATGTTTGTTCTTTGTGACCAGAAATATTAACTACCCGAATTCCCGCTGCGAATTCAGAGTCTCTTTTTCACCGTATTCCAGGTTTCGGTGATCAGGAAACTTTCGTCCATGTTGCCCACCATGGTTTTAAATTTCTTCATGGGGACGGAAAAGGAAAGGATATCCCTGGATACACAAGGTCTGGCTGATACATCAAACATCCCGAGGATTGCTTTCGGGTGTTCCTGCTCACCCTGGAACCATGCCTGATACACCATGGCGCCGCATCCCGAGCTGAATGGCGCAATCACCCCGTTGCCGTCGGGCTGGTCAAAATTGGCAAGGGTAAAGAGCCCCGACAGCACATCGGGTTTTGCAAAAAAGATCACTGCTGCAGGATCATCCTCAGGAGTGAGCTGGTCAAACCTTTTGAAAATGATGTACCGCCCGTTAGCGGGGATGCAACGCATTTTCGCCATAATCTCCTTCACTATTTCCGGGGTCTTGATATAACGCTCGCCTTCCAGTTCGCCCGGAATGCCTTGTGAAAGGAAAAATTCGAAATTGGGCCTCATCTGGTCTGTGTAGCCGAGATACCTCCGTGCGCCCCCGCAGCCAAGCGACTGCACATTCCAGGCAAGCGGGCGCCCCTTGCGTACCAACCCCAGTTCGCACACAATACAATTGTGCCCATCCGGCAGATTGGCCCTGGCGGTGTCGCCCGGATCTTCCACATAAAAAAAAGTGATGGGTAATTCGCTGTCGCCAAAGTACTTTGACCACTTTTCAAGAAAACTGTTTCTAAAAGAGATGTCCATTTTTTACAGATTTATCTTTTTTCAGATGAATGATTGCTCAAAATATGTTGTGATAAAGAAATTAATGACTTGAAATTGCCGGCATTGTGCCGTCATACTTTTTATCGGTTAACAGTTTCAGCATGAAATCAGCCACATCTGCCCTTGGAATGGTTCGCGACGTTGGGATGCCTGAATTTATCTTGTAGGTATTGGTTTTCGGTGCATCTGTCAACCCGGTCGGACGAATGATCACCCATTCGGCATGGCTCCCCTCTATCACCTTTACCTGCCGTTGTTTATCTTCAAAAACATGTTTCAGGAAAAGGGGCCTTATGATCTTTCCAAACCAGAACCCGCTATCATTTCCAAGGATTCCCGCTGATGACATGCAGATAAAACGCTTCACCCCGGCTGATTCCATGGCACTGAGAATGTTTCTTGTTCCATCTGAAAGGAGTGTGTTAGGCCTGTTTTTATCAACACCGAGCGCGCACAACACCGCATCCTGGCCTACTACAGCCGATCTTACCATGTCAGGCTCCAGCATATCGCCCCGGATGATGCGTAAATTTTTATGCTGAATGGTGACTTTTGAAGGCTGGCGTGCAAAAGCCGTGACGGTATGACCTTGATTGAGCGCCTGGTAAACGATCAGAATCCCCGTTTTACCACTGGCCCCGAATACAACTATTTTCATGTTGAATTTTGGCACGAAGTTACAAATAAAATCAACTTTGCATGGGTGACCGTGTACCTCCTGCAAACATTCTGATCATTGCCATACATAATCCTATCATATATTTCTAATAAAGCTTGTTTTCTTGTTTTTAATTGCCTATCTTTCCGGCTTACTAAAAATTCCTGTCCCATGAGAACGCTCTTTCTTACCGGGGTTTTGGCAATCTCCTTCCTGACCCCTTTAATTGCCCAGGTTGGCATCAATACAGACGGCAGCCAGCCTCACCCTTCGGCCATGCTTGATGTAAAATCATCATTTAAAGGCTTTTTGCCCCCGCGGATGACAACCGTACAACGCAACACCATTGATAGCCCTGCAGATGGATTGCTGATTTTCAACCTTACCACCGGATGCATTGACTACTTCCTGGGCGGCTCATGGAAATCTTTCTGCGGTGTTTCAGAGCCGGCATTTCAATGTGGCATGAAAATGTCCGACTCCCGGGACGGCAAAATGTACAATACCGTTAAAATCGGCACACAATGCTGGATGGCACAAAATCTGAACGTCGGGACATTGATAAATGGCGCAGATGACCAGGCAGACAATATGGTGATTGAAAAATATTGTTACAACGACCTTGAATCGAATTGCTGCTTATACGGCGGGTTGTACCAGTGGGCCGAAATGGTTCAGTACCTGAACGGGGCATCCAATTCCGTTGGGTGGAATCCTCTGCCCGCCGGTCCTGTACAGGGAATATGCCCAGAAGGCTGGCATTTGCCATGTCTCGCTGATTTCGGGGAGCTGATCTCCTATGCAGGGGGTTTCACCGAAGGAGGAACATTAAAAGAAACCGGAAGTTCCCACTGGGCATTGCTAAATTCAGGGGCCACCAATTCAACCGGGTTTACAGCCCTGCCAGCCGGATTCAGGAACACCGACGGAAACTTTTCCAACATCACCAACGATGCTTATTTCCTCTCCTCCTCAGAATCATCATCGGCCTTTGCGGAGAACTGGTACCTCGATTCTTCCGACAACCTCGTGTACCATGGTTACAAAATAAAGAGCGCTGGCTTTTCGGTACGTTGCATTAAGCAATGAGTTCGTATCTTTGGAGTTCATTTGAACCAGCATATGTATCAATTTCTTGATCCTCCCGCCATCAGGAAGGAGAAACGGTTGATTTGGGCTGCAACCAGGTCTGTTCTGGAAAACATTGGTGTCGCCCGCAAAAGGAGTGGAAAAAAAAGCAGGAGCCATTGGGATTTTTTTCTCCGGCTGCTAAAAATCTTTGCTTTTCTGCTTAAAATTACCGGGTACTATCACAAAGGTTACGGCAATGCGAAAACAATCAGGGTAAACGAATTAACCCTGCAATTCCCAAACCTTCCGGCTGCTTTCAATGGTTTCAGGATTCTGCATTTATCGGATCTCCATATTGACAGCATCCCGGGTTTTGCCTCCCTGATTATTCACAAAATAAAAGATGTCAGGTTCGACATTTGTCTGCTCACAGGCGACTACCGGCGGGATATCTCCGGAAGTTTCAGCCGGATACTGAAGCCGATGAAGATCTTATCGAACTACATCCAGTCCCCATATGGCACTTTTGCGGTGCTGGGGAACCATGATACTTACCTGATGGCCCAATATGAACACGAGTCGGGAATGGAACTGCTGATCAACGAATCAGTTGAAATACACAAGGATGGACAGAATATCCTGATTACCGGCACCGATGATCCTTTCAATTTTTTTACCGAACCCGCATTGCTTTGCCTGGAAACCAGGGGCTACGATTTTAAAATAGCCATGGTCCATACATCTGAACTGGCAAGTGCGGCGTCAGAAAATAAATACAGTTTGTATTTGTGCGGGCATACCCATGGCGGACAGATTTGCATCAAAGAAGGAATGCCCCTGATCAGCCACCAGTTTGAAGGCAAGCAATACAACCATGGCAAATGGCATATCGGCAACATGACCGGATATACGTCGAAAGGAGCCGGAGTAAGCGGGATGCCGGTCAGGTTTAACTCCCCGGCAGAGGTTACCCTGATCAACCTTGTTACCTGACGAAGCTGATCCGATTTTTTTCGTATCTTTGCAAAACAGCAGTGTTAATTTAAACGCGCTGGTTTACAGGCAGAAAAGTTTTTCCTCACTTCAATCAAACCATACATGGCGAGTTCACAAGAGACCTATAACAAAAGAGACCAGGAGAAAAAAAGATTAAAAAAACGGCTGGACAAGCAACAAAAACTTGCAGACAGGAAGGCAAATTCACCTGGCGGTGGTCTTGAGAACATGATTGCCTATGTGGATGAAAACGGGAACATTACCGATACCCCTCCCGATCCGTCAACAAGGAAGAGGATCGACGCCGGCAGCATCGAAATTGGGGTTCCAAAAAGGGAAACGGTCGAAACTCCCTCAGTTCGGAAGGGAAGGGTTGAGTTTTTCAACCATTCAAAAGGCTTTGGATTTATCAAAGACGCTGACAGCCAGGAGAAGTTTTTTGTTCATGTCAACAGTCTGACCGAAGAGATCAAGGAGGGTGACATGGTCACTTTTGAGCTTGAGCGCGGTTTTAAAGGCATGAGCGCCGTACGTGTGAAAAAACTGTAGTCTCTTTGCCCTGCCCGTTTCAATTTCACTTGTTGAAACGGCTGAGGCTGTTTTGCGTGATTAAATTCCATTGGGGTTCCCCGATAAAACCAGCCAGGTCCTTGCTGTCGGTATAAGACATCGCCGACGAAAGATAATCTTTAAAATTATCCACCCATCCATCGAGGGTATATTCAACCTGGACCATCCTTGTCACTCCCTCTGAGGAACGCAGTTCGTTTCCAAGGTGGGCCTGAACCTCCTTCGTGCTCATCCCGCGGAATTTCTTGTAAAACAGCGACCCCATTTTAAAGGCTGTTTTGACTTCATCGCTGTATTGGTCCACCTGGTCGCCAGGAACGGTATATCCTTCAAACTTCTTATTGGCCGCGAAAGTATTGCCCGCCGATTCCAGCGCCTTGTTAAAGATCCCCCCGCACATGACATAATCAGCACCAAGCGCCAGTACTTTAATAATGTCGGCATATTTTTTTATACCCCCGTCTGCCACGACCTTTGCATACCTGATCGCATGATTCTCCTTCTCCCTGTGGATATCGTGAATCAGTGATGCAAGCGGATAACCGATTCCGGTATGAACGGAGGTGCTGCAGCCTGAACCATTTCCAATGCCGACTCTCACATAATCTGCCCCCGCCCTGGATAATTCCATATAAGTCTGGGGGTTTGCCACATTGCCAACCATCAGGATCATTCGTTCATCGAATTTTTTCCTGGCTTTGATCACCGCATCCAGCAATCGTTGCATATGCCCATTGGCAATATCGATGCAAATCCTGATCGGATCACTTATTTTAGCCCCGTTATCTGCAAGGAACAATTTCTCAAACTGGTCGAGGCTCAAGGCGACCCAATCATTCACACGTATGCAATCATCTGCGTTGAAGAATTTTGTCCGGGTTCTTGGTATGATCGGATAGATGTGGTTGTCGGTAAAAATTTTACGGTGTTCCAGATCAATAACCGTATCCATCGGTGCGGTAAATAATGGAAGCATGCCATTATCATCCAGGATTTTTATCGTTTTCCTGGAGTCAATGCTGCTTGTCACTGCAGGGCTGATCAAAATGTCGTCAAAGTCAAATTTCAGGTCGTTGCTCTTCATGTTCAGGATGTTTGAGATCAGAACCGCCGGCCTTTTATCATGCCTTTAAACACCATGATCTAAAAAGTCCCAGGCCGGTCAGAAATATTCGGCAAAATTAACCATTAATTTGACGCATCTCAAAATGATGTCAAAATGCAGGTCCGGTAAATTAATCCCTATCTTTGGTGATATTTCTCAGTAATCCTGTAAAGCAGATTGAAAAATCTGAAGATCAATTAGTAAAATAATAAGTTATGAAAGCAAATTTAAAATTATCAAACGGATCCATATCCTGGTTTTGCTTCCGGCTTTTTGCAGTACTTGGATTCTTTGCCGTCCAACCCGGAATGCTTCACGCTCAATGGAACACAAATACTTCTGAGAACTTACTGATAACAGGTCTTCCAACCGCGGATATCCAGTCTGCCCCAACTACAGACGGAAAAACCTGGATTGCTTTCTATCATGAAAACGGGGGAAATTATGACATGAGGGCCCAGTTAATTGATGCCAACGGCTACAAGATGCTTGGACCGGATGGTATTCTTGTCGACAACCAAACCTCGGGTTCGGCCACCTATGTTTTCAATGTTTGTGTGGATCCCTCAAATAATTTCATCATCGGGTACCAGGATGAACGCACCGGGAGCCTTCAGTCGGTGGTGTATAAAATATCAGAAGCAGGGGCACACATGTGGGGAGACCATGGCATTGTGCTTGGCGGAGGCCTTGCCCCATACCCGGCTGCATTGAGCAATGGTGAAGTGGTCGTTGCCTGGAACGGGGATGCGGGGAACACCCTGAACCTGCAAAAAATCACAACCGGCGGTACGCTGGCATGGCCAACACCGGTGATCGTTACCGTTGGCGCGGCTGTCACCACCCGCGGACAGATCATTACCAATTTGGCAGGAAAATTCACCATGGTCTACCAGAAGGGGAATATGTACACCACCTTGTATGCCCAAATGTTTGACAATTCGGGGACCGCCCTCTATCCTCCTTTGCAGATATGCAACCAGACTTCGGCCGGCTACCGGTATTATTCGATCATCGCAGAAGCCGATACGACCTATTACGGCTATTATGTTTCCTCGGGGATGCGTTTCAATTCGTTTCTTCAGCGGATCAACCCCGGTGGATCCATCCCCTGGGGGATCAACGGATCAAATTTCAACACCTCTGTGGCATCTAATGACAACTACCAGGGAGAGACCAGCATCAATATGACTCCCGGGTCGAATTATATTTGGTCTGTCTGCAATTTCAGCAATCCAAACCAGACAGTTTACGGTGTCTATGTTCAAAAATTCCTGAAGACCACCGGTGCACGACAGTTTACCGACCTCGGCAAAGTAGTCTATCCCATCAGCGGAAGCACAGATCAGCGCTGCGGCGATCTTGCCGTTGTGTCGGACAACCCGATGTTCATGAGTTATAATTCGACCGAGAAAATTTTCGCCACAAGGCTTGATGCCACTGGCAATTTCGCATGGCCGGGAAACAGGATCGAAGTAAGTTCCACAACCGCGACGGCATCGACTCCCAAAATGCGTTACGGGTTCACGCCCGACGGGCCCGACAGGTGCGCATGCACGTGGACCGAAGACAGGGGTTCAGGCTATATGGGTTACGCCCAGGGTGTTTCTGTCGGAGGATTGATCGGACTGACAGTCGCCACCCAGGGTGGAGTTCCAGCCACAATCACCACGAGTGGCGGAACCTTGCAGATGGTCGCAACCGTATTTCCTTCCACCGCAAACCAGAATGTGACCTGGAGCATTGTCCCCGGTACGGGTATGGCCACCATATCCTCTGCGGGACTGGTAACAGCCGTTTCAAACGGCACAGCCTATGCAAAAGCTGCTGCCGTTCAGGATCCTACTGTAAAAGATTCGCTCATGATCACCATGAGTGAACAGACCGCCCAGCCGCCTGCCGTGGTCACCCTGGCGGCGACAGCCATCTCTTCATCCGGAGCAACATTGAACGGCACGGCCAATGCGAATGGATTGAGCACCGTTGTAACCTTCGATTGGGGGCGTACCTCATCCTACGGAAACAGTGCAACCGCCACCCCTCCTGCCATCACTGGTACAACAGTCACTCCAGTTTCGGCAATGCTGACCGGCCTGACATCGAACACCACCTACCATTTCCGGGTGAAAGGAGTCAATGCTGCGGGAACATCGACAGGCGCTGATCTGATATTCACAACACCAACCGGTGTGGGGGTAAACGGGAATGATCCCCTGAAGATGGAAATCTATCCGATTCCCAATAACGGACTTTTCTCAATCTCCATCAAAGGGGGGTCGGAGAACAGATTTACCCTGGAGGTGTATAACACTTTCGGTTCAATGATCTTCAGTAACAGGAATATCCAGGTGCAGGAAAGCGGAGTCATACCGGTAGATATCAGGATTTTTCCGGCAGGTCTTTATACCCTTATTTTACATGGTAAAGGAGAGCAGGTAGTATCCAAAATACTGTTAAACAAATAATTTCACGATTATCCTGTTGAATCATCCTGGTTTTCCCTTCTTCACTTTTCACGTTTCATGGGAAATATCAGGGGAGAACAACTCCATGCAAATGCGGTCGAATGCATGACTTCTAAAACATTTTTTGTACATTTGCCCACCAAAAATCCTAAAACTATGAAAAGAATAATCTTCGCCGTTCTGGCAATTGTTTTTGTGTTCAATCTTTCATCCATTTCTCAAACCAAAACCAAAGAAAAAGTGGTAAAATTTGTAATTCACACCGATTTAGGTGACATGACAGGAATCCTCTACAATGAGACCCCCCAGCACCGCGACAACTTTGTTAAACTTGTAAAATCAGGTTACTATGACGGAACCCTCTTTCACCGGGTGATCGATGGATTCATGATCCAGGGTGGGGATCCCGACTCAAAAAACGCCAAACCTGGTCAGGCACTCGGGATGGGCGGCCCCGGTTATACCATTCCCGCTGAATTCAACCCGCAGCTCAAACATAAAAAAGGAGCACTTGCAGCAGCAAGAACCGGTGGACCGTCAAATCCTCAAAAAGCTTCATCAGGCTCCCAGTTTTATATTGTTCAACCTGAAAACGGAACCCATTTCCTTGACAACGATTATACCGTGTTCGGAGAAATTACCGACGGACTTACGATCATCGATAAAATCGCCAAGGTTGAAAAAGGGCCGTCAGACCGTCCGGTTAAGGATGTGAAGATGACGATTAAGATTGTGGAATAAACGATTTACGATTTACGATTTATGATAGAGCGGATTAATCGGTTAGTTGCCGAGGTTGAGTCGTTGAAAGCTGCCAGTCTGGTCGAGGTTGAGGAGATTCGTTTGAAATATCTCAGCAAAAAAGGACTGGTTTCGGTGCTGTTTGATGATTTCAAAAGCGTTCCGGCCGATACGAAGCGCGAGGTAGGACTACTTCTGAACGATCTTAAAAACAAGGCTCATCAGAAAATCGACGAATTAAAATCGGGCTTTGATCAGGATGAAACAGCCTCATTGGCCAAGCTTGACCTCACCCGGCCGGCCGAAAACCTCCAGCCAGGTTCGCGGCACCCATTATCGATTGTCAGGAAACAGATCATCGACATCTTTGGCAGGATAGGTTTTACCGTAGCCGACGGGCCAGAGATCGAAGACGACTGGCACAATTTTTCGGCTCTAAACTTCACTCCTGATCACCCTGCAAGGGATATGCAGGATACATTCTTTATCGCCACCAATCCCGACATCCTGCTGCGCACCCACACATCATCGGTCCAGATACGGACCATGGAGACCACCAAACCTCCGATCCGTATGATCTTCCCGGGGCGGGTTTTCCGGAATGAGGCCATTTCGGCGCGTGCTCACTGCATCTTTCACCAGGTTGAAGGGCTCTATATCGACAAGAATGTATCCTTTGCCGATCTCAAGCAGACCCTCATGTACTTTGCCAAAGAGATGTTTGGAGAAAGCACGAAAATCAGGCTTCGCCCCTCCTATTTCCCGTTTACGGAACCCTCAGGAGAGATGGATGTGAGCTGCAACATTTGCGGCGGGGTGGGTTGCAATATCTGCAAATATACGGGGTGGGTTGAAATCCTTGGTTGCGGCATGGTTGATCCGAATGCCCTTGAAAATTGCGGCATCGACAGCCAGACTTACACCGGTTTTGCCTTCGGGATGGGGATTGAACGAATCACAATGTTAAAATACCAGATCAAGGACCTGCGGTTGTTTTTTGAAAATGATGTTCGGTTTTTGAAACAATTTACAGGGGCATTCTGACCCATCTCCTCTCCTGAAGGGATGAGATAAGGGTCAGAATTTATTCCGCCGGAACAATTTCACGAGCAGCCAGAACCCGAACAACCCGGCGATGCAGAATACAATGGCCCCTATCCAGCGTGTCTGCTCCCACTGAGAAATGATAGACGCTCCAATGATGAGCGCAGCCAGTACGATGGCTATTGAGACCCGTGTGCTTGAAATATCAAGGTGTTCTGCAAGGGGTTCCAATCCCCTGACTTCAATCTGGGTTTTAAACCTTCCCTCCTTGATCTTATAGATGATCTCATTCAGGTCGGCTGGAAACTCCTTCAACAATTTGTAATACTCCTTCAGAGATTCGAAGATCTCCTTTGCAATCTGCCCGGGACTATATTGCTGTGCTATGAGTTTTATAGCATAGGGTTGCATTTCGTGGGCAAAATCAATGCCGGGATAGAGCACTACTGCGACACGTTCGATGGCCATCAGCGTTTTGACGAGCAGGTAGATTCCCCCTGGAATTCTTAGTCCGTAATGGATCAGAATATCCACCGATTCATTCATCACTTTGCTGAAATCCATCTCCTCGATGCTGAGGTACTTATAGTGGGCCAGCATGTCGCTGATCTGGAATTCAAGTTCCCTGAACCGAGAAAAATTGCGCTTCCCCGAAACCATCAGCAATGCTTCGGCCATGGCCTGGGCATCCCGTTCGAGATAGCCAAGCACATATTTGCCGAGAAATTGCAGATGTTCAGGCCTTAAAGTGCCCATCATCCCGAAGTCGATGAATGATATGACCTCTCCGTCCATCACGAAAATATTCCCCGGGTGGGGATCGGCATGAAAAAACCCATGGTTGAAAATCTGGTCAAAGACGAGCCGCATCGCTTTGCGGGCCAAAATTTTCGGATCATGGCCCGATTTCAGAAGATTTTCAAGATCGCTTACCTTAGTGCCTTTGATGAACTCTTCGACCAGAATCCGGCGTGTCGTGTAATGGGCATAGACTTTGGGAACCTTGATATCGGGATCATCCATGAAACAGTAGCCAAACCGGACGATGTTTGCCGCCTCGTTGTGAAAATCGAGCTCTTTTTTAATCGTTTTCCCGAATTCCCTCACCACCCCGGTGAGGTTGATCGCCTCCATTTCAGGATTGTTCCGCTGCATGCGGCTGGCAAAGAAGTTCATCAGGTTCAGATCGAGTTCGATCTTTTTATCAATTCCGGGCCGCTGAATTTTTACGCAAACCTCTTCTCCATTCAGCAAAACAGCACGGTAGGTCTGTGCCATGGAGGCAGAGGCAAGCCTGCCTGTGTCGAATTCGCGGAAAATCTCTCCAAGGGGCCGGCCCAATTCCTTCTCTATCTCCCTGATGGCCAAATCATCAGGCATCGGTTGGGCCTCGTCCTGAAGCTTTTTTAATTCTTCTCTCAACTCCTCAGGGACGATGTCGGGACGATCGGCCAGAATTTGTCCGAACTTGATAAAGGTAGGCCCAAGTTCCTCGACAGCCATCCGGATACGCTCCCATTGGTTGTATCGCTCAATGCGTGCCAACCGTTTTTTCGAGACAAGAAACTTTCCCAACCCCGAATTGGTGACCCATTCGCTCAGCCCATATTTGACAACAATGCCAAGAATCTCCCGCGCACGACCAATCTCATGGACTGCCAATCCAATCCTAGATAATTTCACGTTACCGCATTTATTTAACGGTTAGCTTTTTTCTTTGGCTTTCGGACTCCTGGCAATTTTAGGCGCGGACTTGACTTTCACCGGGCTTTTTTTTGCCGGCTCCAGCTTTTTGATCCGGTCTTCCAGCTTTTTAAGATCTTCCTGAGTGGGAATGTTCATTTTTTTCAGAGTGTTCTTAACCAATACCTGTATATCCGCTTCAACAGTCTTTTTGGCCTCTTCCGATTTCTTAACCAGGAAATCATAGAGTTTTTTGGCCTCATCTGTGGTCAGTTTATTCTCCTTGGCAAGATCTTTTGCAGCCTGGGCAACCTTTTCAGCATTCATGAATGCAAAATCCAGACCTTTGTCCAGTGTTTTTTTCAAATCTTCAAACATGGCAGTGCCTCCTGTTTTTTTAAGGGTGAATATTTGATTTTTGCCTCCTTCAGGATATACATCAGGTGAATTTCAAGATCGGTAAGGATCTGATCAAAATTTTTCACGGTCTCAAACCGGACTTCAAAAGCAGTGAGTATATGTTGTATTTCCCTGATTTTCAAAAGCAAATGATCTTTCTGCGTTTTTTTCACCGGTCCTTCAACCAGCATGAGATAATCGGTTTGTTTCAGGTCTGATATTAAAATTGATTCCTGTCCGCGGTTTCCAAGCAAATAATAGGAATTGTACCTATCATCATCACGGCAGAAATAGAAGGAGTATTCCCTGAAATCTTCCATTTTGACAAACTCAAGTTCCAGTTTTTTATTGAGCAGGTATGAGAGCCTGAAATCCTTCAGATGGCAGGAGATGCCAAAAAGTGTGAAAAGAGTGGGTTCCGACCTTGTTTCAAGAAATATTTTTTTGGCCATGGACAGGCGCTTTGTTTGTCGAAAACAAAGATAACCTTTCTCAGGTCAAAGGTCAATAGTTTCGCCATTTATTTTTTGCCATGATTTTTCGGCTGCATTCTGCTCCGCTCCCTTGATGGAATAATCCTGGCCACGGGCGATGGCTTCACCGTCGACCATGAGTTCAACAACATATTGTTTTTTATATCCGGAACCTACCTCGTCGACAACATTGAACCTGGCCTGCTTCTTTTCGCGCTGGCTCCATTCGATGATTTTGCTTTTAAAATTCAGCTCCTGGTTTACAAGGTCGTCCATATCGAAATAGCGGCTGATGATCCTGTCGAGGATGATTTTACGTGTAAAGTCATACCCCTTGTCGAGATAGAGGGCCCCGATAAGGGCTTCAAAGGCATCCCCGTTGCATGACCTGAAGGTTCCTGAGGAGGAGGTATCCAACTGAATAAGCCGGTCGATCCCCATTTTTTGAGAGAGTTTGTTCAACATGGCCCTGCTGACGATTTTCGAACGCATCTCGGTGAGAAAACCTTCATCCCTGGTGGGGAATGTTTTAAAAAGAAAATCCGCTGCAACTGCATCGAGGATGGCGTCCCCGAGGAATTCAAGACGTTCGTTGTTAATTTTGATCCCGTTGTTGGTCTCCTGGGTAGCCGATTTATGTAAAAAAGCCAGCTGGTATAAAAAAATATTCCCGGGTTTGTACCCGAGAATACTTTTTATCGCCTGTTTAAGTTGTTTATCGGATGAAAAATCAGCCCCGGCCGGTCTATAGGGTTTGAACCTCAAAGCCAACTACATCTTATATTTCGTGAAGATAACGGTGGCATTGTGTCCGCCAAAACCAAAGGTATTGCTCAGTGCATAATTCACAACACGCTTCTGCGAGGTATTGAAGGTGAAATTCAACGGGGCGATGTCGGGATCATCGGTAAAGTGGTTGATGGTTGGCGGAATGATATCATTCTTTACTGCCAGCAAGGTTGCGATCGATTCAATGGCGCCGGCGGCCCCAAGCAGGTGCCCCGTCATCGACTTGGTTGAATTGATATTTATCTTGTAGGCATGGTCGCCAAACAAACTGACAATTGCTTTGGGTTCTGCGATATCTCCGGCAGGTGTAGAGGTTCCGTGTGTATTGATGTGATCAATATCCTCTTTTGAGATTCCTGCATCGGCAATGGCCGTACGCATGGAAAGAATTGCACCCAGTCCTTCGGGATGAGGAGCAGTGATGTGATGGGCATCGGCAGAAAGTCCGCCCCCGATCACTTCAGCGTAAATTTTCGCTCCGCGCGCCTTTGCATGCTCCAGTTCCTCAAAGACCAGCGCACCTGCGCCTTCACCCATTACAAAACCATCACGGTCTTTGTCATACGGACGTGAAGCGGTCGCCGGATCGCTGTTCCTGGTTGAAAGTGCATGCATGGCATTGAAGCCACCCAGTCCAACCGGGGTGATCGCTGCTTCGGAACCCCCGGCAATGAATGCGTCTGCTTTGCCGAGTCGAATATAATTAAATGCATCCACAAGGGCGTTTGCCGAGGAAGCGCAGGCTGATACCGTGGCAAAATTAGGGCCATGAAAACCATACTTCATCGAAATATGGCCGGCCGTGATATCTGAAATCATCTTGGGAATGAAAAAAGGGTTGAACCGGGGGGTTCCATCTCCAAGAGCAAATGCCGTGACTTCACTGGCAAAGGTTTCCAGCCCGCCAATACCTGAAGCCCAGATTACACCAACACGATCGAGATCGGTTGTTGCCAGGTCTATCCCGGAATCAATGAAAGCCTCATCGGCACACACGATACCAAAGTGGGAACAACGGTCGTACTTCCTGACCTCTTTACGGTCGAAATAGTTCTCCGCATTGAAGTTCTTCACCTCACATGCAATCTGGGTCTTGAATTTGGAAGTATCGAACCGGGTGATCGGTCCTGCGCCACTCACACCATCAAGCAGGTTTTTCCAGAATTCCCCAACAGAATTCCCGATAGGTGTGAGCGCTCCAAGACCAGTTACTACAACTCGCCTTAATTCCACGTTTTACAATTTTAGGTTCATTGGTTAATGGATAACCCCGCAGAGTGCGGGGTTAAATTTCATCAAATTAATCAGCGAGAAACATCCAAAATACTGGGCCGGAACCGGCAGGGTTACTTTGTATTGTTCTCGATGTAGGCAATGGCTTCTCCAACTGTGCTGATCTTTTCAGCCTGATCGTCAGGGATGGCAATATCGAATTCCTTTTCGAATTCCATGATCAGTTCTACTGTGTCAAGGGAGTCAGCACCAAGATCATTGGTAAAGCTAGCTTCAATGGTAACTTCACTTTCATCCACACCAAGCTTATCTACGATGATAGCTTTTACTTTTGCTGCAATGTCAGACATGTTAATTTTTTTTTGGTTAAACGACTGCAAAGAAAAGAATTTTCTTCCTACACTCCAACATAATTTAAGAATTTTTAACATTTGCAAAATCAACATCGCTGATTTTGTGATACTTGAAGAATTGGTCAGACTTGCTGTTTCACGCTACGGTATATCTTGAGGGTTTTGTACTTTTGCGAATCACCAATGAGCCGAACATGTCGCGATTAGCCGTTTTTGCCTCTGGCAATGGTTCCAATGCCCAGCGGATCACCGAATATTTCAGCGGGCATCCTTCCATCAGCATTGACTTGCTGTTGTGCAACAAGCCCGGTGCCTATGTGCTGACCCGCGCTGAAAAGCTTGGCATTCCGGCAATGGTTTTCGACCGGGCCTCATTTTACGAAACCGGCCTGGTCGGGAAAACACTGGAATCACATGGTATTGATTTTATAATCCTGGCCGGATTTCTCTGGCTCATACCTAAAACCCTGATTGCCGCATTTCCCGGCAGGATCATCAACATCCACCCGGCCCTCCTCCCAAAATACGGAGGCAAGGGGATGTACGGAATGAAAGTTCATGAAGCCGTGATCGCTTCAGGCGAGCGTGAATCAGGAATCACGATTCATCACGTGGATGAACATTATGACGAAGGACACATTATTTTCCAGGCGAAATGCCCGGTGTCGGTGGGAGATACGCCTGAAAGCCTCGCGGCCAGGATTCATGTGCTGGAATACACGTATTTTCCGGAGGTGATTGAGAAGATCGTGACGCGTGACAGGTGACACGTGACAGGTGGCCAAAAAAAAAGTGTGCTCACTTGCCGGGAACACACTTATAAATCAATAAACAAAGTCTGAAAAAATTTCTTGTATTTGCTGTCTGCCGTAAACTAACTGTGAAAAATATTTTGATTGAATAAACTTGCACTGCAAAAATAGTGCATTCACAAATGGGAAATTGTTAAGGAATATTAATATACGTTAAAAATTGTTAAAACAATAAGCCCCGTTTTTAGATACCTTTGCATTAATGAACAGGCGTTTCATCATCCTTACGATTATTGCCATGACCATTGCCCTGACAGGGCTGATGGGCATCCAGATCTACTGGATTCAGAGCGCTTCGGCAATCAAGGAGGCTAACTTCCGCCGCAGCGTGAATGAAGCCATGGTGAAAGTAGTGCTGAAGGTGGAGCGCATGGAGCGAACCAAAGCGTTGCTGATCAATCCCTCCGAGAGCATGGTGAACTTCAATCCCCACCTGCCATACGACAGCGTACTGACCATCAGGGAGCTGGATTCGCTGATCCGGTTGCAACTCAACATCCGCGGAGTAGATACCCGTTATGAATTCTGCATCTACAAGCCTGAGTTGCAGGAGTTCCTGATGGAACGTTCGCCAAATTTCCGCAAGGAGCTGATCGAAAAAGGGAATGCATTCATTCTGTTCCAGTCCGACATCTATACAAGCCCGGAATACCTGCTCATCTTCTTCCCGCGTGAAAAGCAGTTCCTGCTAACCGAGTTGTGGGGCATGCTGCTGATCTCGATCATCCTGATCATTGTCATTGTATCTTCATTCACCTACACCATCGCCACCATTTTCCGCCAAAAACGTTTGTCGGAGATGAAGAACGACTTCATCAACAACATGACACATGAATTCAAGACCCCGATCTCAACCATTTCGCTAGCCTGCGAAGCTTTATGCGACAAGGAAATCCGCAGTTCAGGCGAATTCCTTGACAATTACCTTTCCATGATCCAGGAGGAAAACAAGCGGCTTGCCGGGATGGCAGAGAAAATACTGCAAACTGCCGTGATCGACAAGGGGCAGCTGAAGATGAACAGGGAGATCATCGACCTTCATGAGATCATCACCGATGTGATCAAGAACCTGAGGATCCAGGTGGAGATCAAGGATGGCGAGATCAAACGCCGGTTTAAGGCGACCAAATCACAGATCATGGGCGACAAGGTTCATGTAACCAACCTGGTGTACAACCTGCTCGACAATGCCAACAAATATTCACCCAGGAAACCCATGATCCGCATCGTGACCGAGAATGCAACCAACGGCATCGTCATGACCATTGAAGATAACGGCATCGGCATCAGCAAAACCGAACAGAAGAAAATTTTCGACAAGCTTTACCGGGTACCTACCGGGAATATCCACGAGGTGCGGGGGTTCGGACTTGGGCTGAGTTACGTAAAAGCAATCGTTGAGGAACACCACGGGAAAATCAGCATTGAAAGCGAAGCAAACAAGGGCAGCAAATTCAAGGTTTTCCTGCCATTTGTTATCAAAGAATAAAATCGTATCTTTCCCGTTTATTATTAAACAACCCATGGATAAAAATCAAACCCGATTGCTGCTGGCGGAAGACGACCGTAACCTGGGAAATATCCTGAAAAACTACCTGGATGCAAAAGGCTACTCAACCACCTTGTGTGTGAATGGGCAGGAGGCAACCGAAGCTTTTTCGCGAAAAGAGTTCGATATTTGCATCCTCGACATCATGATGCCTGTTAAAGACGGATTTGCCACCGCCACCGAGATCCGGGCCGTCAATAAAAAGGTACCTATCCTGTTTCTTACAGCAAAATCCCTCCAGGAGGACAAGTTGAAAGGCTTTGAAATCGGTGCCGACGATTACATCACCAAGCCTTTCAGCATGGAAGAGCTGCTTTTGCGGATGCAGGCCATCCTGAGAAGAACGGATGAAAGCCTCAAAACACAGGGTGCCGACAACGTATACAATGTCGGCAGTTATACGTTTGACTATAACCGTCAGACGCTTATCAGCAATGACAAAGAACAGAAACTGACCTCGAAGGAAGCCGGGTTGCTGAAATTGCTCTGCACCCATGCCAACGACGTGCTCGACCGGCATACAGCCCTGAAGGAGATATGGAATGCCGACAGTTATTTCAATGCACGCAGCATGGATGTTTACATCGTGAAGCTGCGCAAATACCTGAAGGACGATCCGAGGGTGGAATTGCTCAATGTTCACGGGGTCGGGTTTAAGTTGGTGATGAATTCCTAACCGGGGAGAAATTTCATGAGAATTGCCACCCAGTTATACATTGTACCCACACCCATCGGGAATCTTGAGGACATTACCCTGCGCGCCCTGCGCATTATGAAGGAGGTTGATTTTATCCTGGCAGAGGATACCCGCACCTCGGGGAACCTCCTCAAACATTATGGCATAGAGAAGAAACTGGTGCCCCACCATCTTTTCAATGAGCATAAGACGATCGAAAACATTATCGGGCGAATCCTTGACGGAGCTACCTGCGCCCTGATCAGCGACGCTGGCACACCAGCCATTTCCGACCCGGGTTACCTGCTGGTGCATTCGTGCATTGAGGCAGGAATCCGTGTGGAGTGTCTGCCCGGCCCGACCGCATTCGTTCCCGCACTCGTCAACTCGGGAATTGCCTCCGACCATTTTATCTTCGAAGGATTTTTGCCTCATAAAAAAGGACGTCATACCCGTCTCACCACTTTGGCCGGCGAGGAAAGAACAATGATCTTTTACGAATCGCCGCATCGCCTGGTAAAAGCCCTTACACAATTTACGGAGTATTTCGGGGAAGAACGCTACGCCTCTGTTTCACGGGAACTTTCTAAAATATTCGAAGAGAACATCCGGGGTTCCCTGAAAGAACTGATAGCCTATTTTGAGAAGAAAACAGTTAAAGGGGAGATTGTCATCGTGGTCGCGGGAAAAGAGATAAACGGAAAATAGCAACTATGTGCGGACGCTATTCCTTTGCTGTTGAAGATGCCCTGATCCTGGAACGGTTCGGGCTCAGGGTTCGCACGGCAATCTACAAAGCCCGTTACAACTGCTCCCCAACCCAGAACCTGGCGGTGATTGCCGGTGATGCGCCGGATACCCTGAAGTTTTTCCGCTGGGGACTCATCCCTTCCTGGGCTAAGGAGCCATCCATCGGCAACAAGCTGATCAACGCCCGCGCGGAATCGCTGGCTGAAAAACCCTCATTCAGGGATGCCTTCCGCCACCGGCGCTGCCTGGTCCCGGCTACCGGTTTTTATGAATGGAAAAGCAACGCGGGAAAGACCCCGTTTCACTTCCGGTTGAAAAGTGGCGATCCTTTTTGTTTTGCAGGGCTTTGGGACAAATGGATCTCCGGGGATGGGGAGATCATCCATTCCTTCACCGTCATTACCACCTCTCCCAACCAACTGGTGGAACACATCCACGATCGCATGCCGGTAATCCTCAGCCGAGAAGACGAACTTCGCTGGATCGCACCGCAAGCCGACCCCTCCCTGGCTGACTTGCTGAGACCCTATGCTGCGGAGAAAATGGAAGCATGGCCGGTTTCAAAACTGGTCAACGCGCCAAAAAACGACGTGCCGGAGATCCTTGACCGGGTGGAGGAGTCAGGCTTCTGACGACAGGATAAATCCTGTCGTTAGTACCTGATCATTTTTACCAGGCCGGTGCCGTTTTTACCCGTTACCCTGACCAGGTAGATCCCGGGAGACAGCATGGGAATGTTGAATGAATGTTTTTGTCCTGAAAAAACAGATTCCTTCATTTCGCACTCCCCAAGGATGCTGAAAATTTCGATTTCATACGATCCATAACAACCGGGATCTGACCATTCCAGGGTGAATGTTCCGCCATTCGGGTTGGGATATATTTTAAAGGTATTGACTTCTGGAACCGGACTACCGGCTTCCTCCTTTAAAATGGCACTTACCAGGGAAGCCGGCAGCTGGCCGCAGTACTGGCCGGTTGATGTCAAATACCCGTGAAGGTAACCTCCTGTGTTCACGCTGACTCCCTGGAACATCAATATGTTCTGCCCGGCTATTAAGGTGGCACTGCCCCCTGCCTGAACAAGAAACCGGGTTCCCCCCCCTGCCACGCGGATTGTTTGCGTTGCATTGTAACAGGATGACTGTCCGTTTCCCACAATCGTGTTTTGCAGGGTCAGAACGGGATCATCGGCGATGGAGATATCATCCACATAGAGGTTGTTTCCCCACCCGTTCACTGCCTGGAATTTAATTTTTACCGGAAGGTGCAGGTATGCGCCCAGGTCAATGGAATCCACCCTCCAGTCGGTGGAAACCGATGGCACGAAAAGTTCGGTCTGGTCGGGTCCGGTAGCCAGTTGGGTTCCCGATTTGTCATATAGAGGGTTTGTTTCCCAGGAAGTGCCGCAATCGGTGGAGATGAAAATCTTCAATCCATCGAAGTAGCCGGCATCCCACTTCCGGTATGCGACCCGGAATTTCAGCCATGGATGGAGGGCACCACCCAGGTTAACCGGTTCCAGGATCATTTCATCCAGCTCGCCGGTAGAACTGTAATCAAAAAAATCAATGTATGCCGATTTTGTTCCGGGGGGATTACCACCGGTCGTTGAAATATTCCAGGTAATCGAGCCATCGGGGTTGAAGATGGTCCATGCTGCGGGGAAAGAACCCGCCTCAAAGTTGGCAGCGAGCGGTGCACCCGCACCGCCGACCATGATGATCGTATCGGCAGCGTCGGAGCCAAATGCATTTGTACCCGTCAGTGTTACTGTGTAGGCCCTGTTTTCGGAAAACCTGACCTGAGGATTGCGGGAGGAGGAATTTGTTGAATTGACAAAAAGGACAGTGTTTGGGGTAAAAGTCCATGACCAGGAGGTCGGAACATTCAGAGACAAGTCGGTGAACTGAACCGTTTGCATCGGGCAGGGTCCTGACGGGCTGAATGAAAATTTTGCAACCGGAGGCAAACTCGGTGGCGAATAGAGCTTTGATTTCCAGAGTCCGCGGCCGAAAGTAGCTGCCATGAGCCTGCTGTTGGCAGGATTTGCGTCATAGTAAATTTCCAGTTCCCTGACATCGGCTACAGGCAAACCGCTGCTGAAATTCACCCAGTCAGGCAGTCCGGAATTCCGGTAAAGGACACCGGTCTGGGTTCCGATATACAAACCTTCGTCGCTGTGTTTCTCATAAACGACGGTATTCACCGGAACGCCGGGTAAGGTGCCAGGAACAAGGCTCCAGGTCTCTCCCTTATCAATGGACTTATATACATAGAATTCAGCCGTGGCATAAACCGTATTCGGTTCGGTGGGATGAGCTTCAAGGCAGGATGGTGTAAATCCTCCGGGAAGTGCACAGTTTATCCAGACCGGGGCGGCGGCATTTGCATTCTCTGTACGCTGCATATTTCCGGATCGTACCACGTACAACAGATCAGGATTTGCCGGAGATTGTTCAAGTACCCAGCAGTCTGTTGTTTCTGAGAATGATATTTTCGTCCAGACAGGCGAATCCGACCTGGCATCGTTGCACCGCCATACGTTTTTATACCCCGCAAACAGTTTTTTCGGGTCTGCTTGGTCAAGGATGAACGGGGTAACCCATCCTCCGGATTCATCGATGCCGAAAACCCCGTCGCCGGCAACCTGTAATACTGTGGAATTATTCAGGGTCCTGAATATCGAGCCATAATAAATGGTATAATAGGTGATGGCTGCATCCTGGTAATCGACGGCGCATTCCATCCCGTCACCGCCGCCGGTGGAGACCCATCCCGAGGAGGTATTGGTATAGGTACCATTGTCCTGGAAACCGTTGATCGTCAAGGCGGGATCTGTAAGGCTTTGCCCGATCTTGTAAATCTGCCCGATCGTCATTCCGACAGTGCAGTCTGTCCAGTCGATACCCCCGTTTGCTGAATAATAGATTCCACCGTCATTGCCTGCATAGAGTCTCCCATTTACCGGCGAAAAGCCCAGGAAATGGCAGTCGGCATGCACAGCCGGCACATTGCATCCTCCGTACCAGTGGGAATTGATGGTCCAGGATGTTCCGCCATTCACAGATTTCCATACATCCACGCCACCGACGTAGATTGTTTCAGCATTGCCAGGATCGGCCGCGATGGCCAGGTCGTACCAGCCCTGCCCGCCCGTATCGCTGCCATCGCACGACCAGCCGAGGATATTGGGTATTTCCGACCTGGTTGTGAAAGAGAGGCCCGCATCGGTTGACCGGTAAACGCCCTTGAAGCCGCTGGAATTGTCGGATTGCAGGAAATAGACATAACCAGGGTTGGCCGGCGTGACCGCGATGGTCCCCCGCTGGCCGGGGGTCAGTCCGGTAGTTACCTGGGAAAAGGTTAGTCCGTTGTCGGAAGACCTGTAAAAATCGGAGGAAGATTCAACATAGACCACGTCCGGATCATCCGGTTTGAAACAGATATCCTGGAAATAGCCCGCCGCAGTCTGGGTCCAGGTGGTTCCCCCGTTGGTTGACCGGTAGATCCCGTTTGATGTGGCAGCCAGGAAGATCTGTCCATTCCCCGGGTGCTGGACCATCCTGCATACTGTCACATTGCCCATGCCCGTATTGGATTGCATCCAGGTGGTTCCCCCGTCGATGCTTTTGAAGACCCCCATCCCCGGAGCATCGCCATGATCACGGTCGCCGGTACCCATCAGGATTGTCGCGGGATTCGAAAAATCGACCACGATGGCTGAAACGCCGATGGTCGGCATGTTATCGGTCGTGGTATTCCAGGTAGCGCCGTTGTCGGAGGTGAGCCAGAAGCCGCCCGAAGGCGACCCCACATAGAGCTTGTTCTGGTTTGTCGGGTGAAAAGCCACCACATTTAGTCTGCCAAGTCCCATGTAACCTGCAGGTCCGGGAGCCGGGATGTAGGAGGGGCCCAGGGACACCCAACTGCCATTGGGGGACCGTGCCGGGTTGTGAAACTTATTCCATTCCCTGTAAACAGCATCCGGAGCGGGTTTGGTGCCATCCGGCTTGACCCGGTTCCTCATGATATACTCCCATCTTTTAAAAACCTTCCATCCGCATCCCCTGGTTATAGGCCTGTTTTCCCAGTATTTTTCAAATGCGCTGACGGTCGCAAAATAATTTGCATCCGGGTCCTGCATCATCCTGATCCAGTAAGGATAGCTGGCTGTGTCCGGTGAAGATACGATATTGGTCTGCGCCAACAGGCTGCCTGTCGTAAAAAGGCAGATCAACAGCATGAAACTGAATTTCCGGAAATTAAAAAGCTTTTTCATATTTGCCGTATTGAAGTAAATACTCCGATCTGGACTGCAAATACAAATTTAAGAATTTAAGCTCTCAAGGTAAAGATCTTCGACTTTTTTTCGTGCCCAGGGTGTTTTCCGCAAAAATATCAGGCTGGATTTTACACTGGGATTCTCAAGAAAGCAATTGATTCTGATCAGTTTATACAGATCTTCCCATCTGTATAGTGTAAGGAGGTGGTTCAGGATCATCTCCAGGGTTTTCCCATGGAGGGGATTATTTATTTGTGGTTTCATTTTAATTTAATTGAAATCATGCCTGATTCTCAAAAATCCAGGCATCGTCCTTTTTGACCATAACAAATATAATAATTTTGGTTGATCCCTAACAAACCACTTAGGCACTAAGGTCACTTAGAAACACATAGAGTTAAAAGAACCCGACACCAATCCTGTCAGAAGTCAGGCTTAAAATCGTAAATCGTAAATCGTAAATCGTAAATCGTAAATCAGATAAGAAGGCTGCACCCTCTTGCATCGGAAGCTTCAAACCGGCCAAGGACTTCAAATTGTCCGTCATAATGCATGCGGCCAAGGTCCTGGGTGGCGATGAAACTGCATGAATCCTGGTTGGCCAGGTCGATGATGTTGATGCCCCCGGTCTCCCCGGTGCCCACATATCCCAGCGGATCATTGGCATCCCTGATCAGCACCTTCATCCACGGGGGGGTATTGAAACGTCCCTCTCCCTGCGACCAGGCTTGTGACAACAATTCGGTCATGCCATATTCCGAATGGATCTGCTCTACGCCGAAAGCAGGGCAAAGAAGTGAATGAAGCTCTTCGCGGGTGATTTCGGTGCGATGCCCTTTCATTCCGCCGGTTTCGATGACGATGAGCGGGGTGTAATCCCCGGGATAACTGGCAGCAAAATCGACGAGCGCATAGGTAAGGCCTATCAGCACAACCTTTTTGTTCCGTGCACGCCGCTGACGCAACCGGGCGCTCAATCCCGAATGGCTGGCCAGGAAAAAGCCATTTTCGGGGCTGCTGCTAACATCCATCAGCTTCTGGATCATGTAAACGAGCGATGAATCGGGAGCCTGTTCGGGTGTGGGCGTGAGGGCCAGGAACTGGACATCCTCCGGGTCCCCGTAACAATGTTCAAAGCCCTTGATGAATGAGCGGCGATACACGGTCAGATCGGTAACAAGGTGGCGGCTGCGGACCATGCCTGTTGTCCCGCTGCTGCGGAAGATGGCCTGGGGAGGGACATTCCCGCAAACCACATCATGGGTTTTGAAAAATTCGATGGGGAGAAAAGGGATATCATCCACCCGTAGGATGTTTTCAACAACCACTTTGCGCGCCTCCACGAATGCATGATACACTGCGTTCTGCTTGTATTGATAACGGAACAATTCCAGTGCGCAGGCTGTGAACTCAGCTTCGGAGGATATTTCAAAAATATTTCCCACTTTTTTTGTACTTTTACAGCCCGTAAAGGTACTGAATAAACGTTGACCCTTTCATGATGTTTTATCGCAATCTTCAAGGTTTTCGCAATTGCTTTTTTATCGCGCTGACTTCAGTTATGATGCTGTTTTCATCGTGTATGAAAAAAGAGGTTTACCCCGACATACCTGCCATACAATTCGAGAACTTTACCATGCAGTTCGATTCGGGGATGTATGCCAAACGCGGTTTTCTCACCATTTCGTTCAAGGACGGGAACGGCGACATCGGACTGTTGCCCACTCAGACACAGCCCCCTTTCGATACCGGGAGCATCTATTATTACGACTACATCATTGATTACTACGAAAAGCAGTACGGCACCTTCGTAAAGGTGAGTCTCGATCCTTCCTATAATGCCCGCATCCCCTACCTTACTCCAAACGACCCCAGCAAGGCGATCAAGGGAATCATCGTGGATACCCTGACCCTGAACCCGTTTCCGGTGCACGACACCATCAAGTTTAAATTCTTCATCTACGATCGCGCACTGAATAAAAGCAATGTGGATTCCACCCCACCCATCATCCTGAAGAGGCGCTAAGGGCATATGGAACGGATTTACGCTGACCGGAAATACATCATCATCGGGTTTTTCCTGCTGATCGGCATTGTCTACCTGGCACGTCTCTTCTATGTGCAGATCCTGGTCGATAAATATATCCTCTCGGCCAACAACAATGTGCTTCGGTATGTTACCCAATACCCTGCCCGCGGACTGGTGTTTGACCGCAACGGCAAACTGCTTGTATACAACGAGGCAGCCTATGACCTGATGGTCATACCGCGGCAGGTGAAAAACCCCGACACCATGGCGCTTTGCCACCTGCTCGGCATCGACAGGGAGGAGTTTCTCAACCGCATGGAAAAGGCCAGCAGTTATTCCACGTACCGTCCCTCCATTTTTGAAGCACAGATTACCCGCGACAATTACGGGTTCCTTGAAGAGAAACTCTTCCTGTTCCCGGGATTTTATGTTCAGTCGCGTACCCTGCGAAAATACACCTACAAGGTGGCGGCGCACAGCTTCGGGTATATTGGGGAAGCGAGCCCGGAGGTGATTGAAAAGAACAGTTATTACCGGCCGGGCGACTACATCGGCATCAACGGCATTGAGAAGTCGTATGAGGATATCCTCCGCGGGAAAAAGGGGATGAAGATCCGCGTGTTCGATGTGTTGAACCGGGATAAAGGCAGTTTCCGTGACGGCAGGTACGACACCACTTCGGTGGCCGGGACAAATCTCTACTCTTCGATTGACGCGGAGTTGCAGGAATATGGCGAGTTGCTGATGACCAACAAGAAAGGCAGCATCGTTGCCATCGAACCGCAAACAGGCGAGATACTGTGCATTATCACCAGCCCGTCGTACGATCCCAACCTGCTTGCCGGCAATATCCGCAGGAAGAATTACACAAAACTGCTGCAGGACACGGTCTATATGCCCCTTTTCAACCGGGCCCTGATGGCCATGTATCCTCCCGGATCGACCTTCAAACTGGTGGATGCGCTGGTGGGTCAGCAGGAGGGGGTTCTTTTTCCCGAAACACGTTACGGTTGCCAGGGAGGATTTCCGTTGGGAAATGGCAAAAAGGTGGGGTGCCATCCGCATCCCTCACCCCTCGACCTGGTGGGTGCCATCCAGATATCGTGTAACGCCTATTTTTGCCGGGTCTTTAAATCGATCATCGACAAATCCTCATACAGCAGCACCCGGCAGGCATACGAAAGCTGGCGTAAAGAGGTTATGAGCTTCGGGTTCGGGAAAAAGCTGGGAATCGACATTCCCGGTGAACTCAACGGGAACATTCCCTCGCCCTCCTACTACGATAAATACCATGGACTGAACCGCTGGCGGTCGATGACCATCATTTCACTGGCCATCGGCCAGGGCGAAATCGGCATCACACCGATGCAACTCGCCAACCAGGCCGCCCTTATTTCGAACCGGGGATGGTACTACACCCCGCATGTGATCCGGGCTATCGGAAGAAAAGACAGCCTGAACGAGGCCTACAATGTAAAACACAAGGTACTGGTCGACGAGCGGTATTTCGAGGTGGTAATTGAAGGGATGGCAGATGTAGTAACCGGGGGAACGGGAAGAGTTGCCCAGCTAGACAGCATCGTCATCTGCGGAAAAACAGGTACCGCCCAAAACCCGCACGGGAAGAACCATTCGCTCTTCATCGCCTTTGCACCCCGGAACAATGCAAAGATCGCCATCTCGGTGGTAGTTGAAAATGCAGGTACAGGGGCATTGTGGGCCGCCCCGATCGCCAGCCTTATGATTGAAAAATACCTGAACCGTACTGTTAAGCGCAAGGAACTTGAAGAGCGCATGGTCAGCGGGAACCTGATAAACGGAAAACAACCTGAAAGTGAGAGAGGACAAGGGAATATTTTACCGGATTGACTGGGTGGTGGTGGGGCTCTACCTCACGCTGGTCTTCATCGGCTGGCTGAACATCTATGCCGCGGTGT
Source organism: uncultured Bacteroidales bacterium (assembly GCA_903828645.1). GTDB lineage: Bacteria > Bacteroidota > Bacteroidia > Bacteroidales > FEN-979 > CAIVAT01. Next base: position 27,148 of record CAIKNA010000035.1, on the reverse strand, counting down.
ATAACGACACCCACAACCAGATTGCCGACCTGTCGCAGAAATACGGGAAACAGATGATCTTCATCCTTGCGGCCATCCTGTTGGCCATGGGAATCCTGATCATCGACCCCAAGTTTTTCTCGCAGTTCGCCTGGTTCATTTATGGTTTTTTTCTATTCATGTTGGTGATCGTGATCTTTTCGGGGCGCGAAGTGGCAGGCTCAAAGGGCTGGTTCGCCATTGGCGGCTTCGGCATTCAGCCTGCCGAATTTGCCAAGATGGCTACCGTGCTTGCCCTGGCAAAGTACCTGGGAACACTGGATGTAAGCCTTGCCAAATTCCGCAGCCTGGTAATCGCCTCCGCAATTATTCTTGTACCAGCGCTGGTCGTATTCCTGCAGCACGACACCGGTTCTGCCATCGTCTTCCTTACACTGGTCATCGTGCTTTACCGTGCCGGTCTTACCGGGTTTGTCCCGCTGGCGTTCATCGTTCTGCCCGTCCTGGGCATACTTGCACTGGTACTGCCAAAAGTTGTGCTGGTTGCGGTGCTGCTTATGGCAGCAGGTGGTTTCTATTTTTTCAGCAACCGGAAACTGCGTACCAACCTGCTCATCATTGCCGCATTCATGGGTGCGTTGGGGTTTGTCTTTTCAGTGGATTACAGCGTAAATCACATCCTTGAACCGCATCAGCGCAACCGGATCCATGTATTGCTCGGACAAGACGTTGACCTCAGGGGGGCGGGGTACAATGTCAACCAGTCGCTTATCGCCATCGGGTCAGGGAAATTTTTCGGTAAAGGATTTTTACAGGGGACACAGACAAAATACAATTTTGTGCCGGAGCAGAGCACCGATTTTATTTTTTGCACCGTGGGCGAAGAATGGGGATTCCTGGGCTCGGCGGTATTGGTGATACTTTACATGGGTCTTTTCATTCGCCTCATCCTCATGGCCGAGCGACAGCGTTCGCGGTTCAGCAGGCTATATGGCTATGGCGTGGCATCGATCCTCTTTTTTCATTTTGCCATCAATATAGGGATGACCCTCGGGCTTGTACCGGTGATCGGCATCCCGCTGCCCTATGTGAGCTATGGTGGGTCCTCGTTATGGGCTTTCACGGTGTTATTGTTTATCTTTATCCGCCAGGACTCTTACCACTATGAACTTGTGTGAGCCATCCTTATGAAGAAAAAAACAGCACATCCTGCCCGTACCTTCCATGTGAAGAACATGACCTGTAGTTGCTGCATCCATTTGCTTCGCAAAGAGCTTTCCGTGGACGGTGTCGAAATCCACGACATCAGGCTGGGAACGCTCCAACTCTCCATCGACCCGAAGAAGATTACCTGGAAAAAGATCGAAACGATGCTGGAGGGGTATGGGTTTGAGATCCTCAGGGATAAGGAAAAAATGCTGGTTGAACAGATTAAGCAAGCTGTGATCGAACTGGTCCATCATTCAACCTACAACGCCATGGTGCGCAATTCAGATTACCTGGTTGAGCGGTTCGGCATGTCGTACCCTTATATTTCCTCACTCTTTTCGAAGCACGAAGGTACCACCCTCGAGAAATTCACCATCCTGCATAAAATTGAAAAGGTGAGGGAACTCATCGAATACGGGGAACTCACCCTCAGCGAGATCGCTTACATGATGGGTTACAGCAGCGTGCAGTATCTCTCCACGCAGTTCAAATCGATAACCGGGATATCGGTGACCGAATACCGGGTGACCCCGGCCAACAGCCGTTCAGGCATTGATAAACTTGGTCCCGGCGGATTATTTTTACAGGACAGACGGTGATCTTAAAATTTTATACATCCTTTTTATAATTTCGTAACATCCCGGCCGGGGGGTGTGCTTAATATTGCAGCATCATTAAAACAAAACCCATGAAACTGCGAAAAAATGTTGCTGTCAGCGAGGCCGGGCTGCTTTTCAACCCGGTAACAGGTGAATCCTTTTCGGTGAATCCCATCGGAATCGAGATCCTCAATCTCATCCGGGAAGAGAAGGACCCGGAACAGATCGGCAGGATCATCCTGAATAAATATACAACCGACCAAGCAACCTTTGAAAAAGATTATTACGACTTCATCGGAATCCTTGAACATCACAACCTCCTCGAAAGCCATGAAGAAACGAAAGCTTAACATTGCAGTAACCGGGCTGAATGCCATCGACTCCCCGGGTCCAGGGGTATCGGTGATCAGGGCGCTGAGGGAGGCCTCCTCGTTCGATGTAAACATTACCGGGCTCTCCTACGAATCGCTCGAGCCGGGCATCTACATGCACGACCTCGTGGACCGGACCTATTCGATCCCATATCCTGCTGCAGGTATCGACACACTTCTTGCACGGCTGGAATATATCCACGAGAAGGAGAAACTCGATGTGATCATTCCAAACTTCGATGCGGAGCTTTACCCGTTTATCAAACTGGAGCCAAAACTCAAGGCCATGGGCATTCACATGTTCCTGCCCACCCTGCACCAGTTCGAGGAGCGGCACAAAGTGAACCTCAACGATTTCGGAAGGAAATACAACATCAGTGTTCCCAAGAGCAAGGTGATCTATGATCTCAATACGGTTCACAGCCTTCCGTCGGAATTTTCTTTTCCGATGATCGTCAAGGGAAAGTTCTACGACGCCTCCATCGCGTACAGCATTGAGCAGGTAAAGAGTTACTTCAACAAGATCAGCGCCAAATGGGGGCTTCCCATCATCATCCAGGAGTTCATCCATGGCACCGAATTCAACGTGACCGGGCTGGGCGACGGAAAGGGAAACACCATCGCCGCGGTGCCGATGCGCAAACAGTACATCACCGACAAAGGCAAGGCGTGGGGAGGCATATCCATTTCCGATGAAAAAATGCTGGACATGACACGGAAGTTTCTGAAAAACACCAAATGGCGCGGTGGTTTCGAACTTGAACTGATGAAAAACAAAGACGGTGAACTTTATTTGCTGGAAATAAATCCCCGGCTGCCGGCCTGGATCTACCTTGCTGTCGGAGTGGGCCAGAATATACCCGAAGCACTGGTCAACCTGGCCTTGGGTGAAAAGGTAACTCCGTTTGCCACCTATGATGTGGGTAAGATGTTCATCCGTTACGCCTGGGATATGATCGTTGACAGGGAAGAGTTCGAACAGATCAGCATTTATGGGGAGCTGTAGGGATTTACGATTTACGATTTACGATTTACGATTTACGATTGAAAATTTGTTTTGTTAATTGGATTTTAACTGAATTTTAGAATTACGATATATGAGCAAAATAAGATATGAACGCCCGGTGATTAAGAAACTTGAAACCGGTATGCCGAATAAATTCGGGACAAGAACGGAATATGCGCCGATGACGCACATTGACGGGGTCTCCGTTAAATCACTGATCAAAGAATACGGCTCTCCCCTTTTCGTGATTTCCGAGAAGACCGTTCGCAGCACCATCAGGAAAGCCAGGAAAGCATTTGAAACGCGCTATCCGAAGGTTCAGTTTGCCTGGTCATACAAAACCAACTACCTCAACGCCATCTGCAGCATTTTCCACCAGGAGGGTTCCTGGGCCGAGGTGGTTTCCGGCTTCGAATACGACAAGGCCATCAGCCTCGGCGTTGACGGTAAAAAGATCATCTTCAACGGGCCTGAAAAGAGCGAGGAAGATCTTTGCAAAGCCATTCAAAACGACTCCCTCATCCACATCGACCACCTCGACGAACTTTATACCATCTCCGAACTGGCCGACAAGAGCAAATCACGTCCGCGGGTCGCCATCAGGGTAAACATGGATACAGGTGTATATCCCATGTGGGACCGTTTCGGCTTCAACTATGAGAACGGCCAGGCGTGGGACGCGATCAACAAGATCATGCATTCGGGCAGGATGGAACTGGTAGGGCTGCATTGCCACATCGGCACTTTCATGCTTTCGCCTTTTGCCTATGGCATTGCCGCGTCAAAACTGGCTGAACTAGCACTTTCCGTGGAACAGAAATTCAAACACGAAATCAAATACATCGACCTGGGCGGAGGATTCGCCTCCAGGAACACGCTGAAGGGCTCTTACCTGCCGGGCAGCGATACCAACCCAACCTTCGATGATTTTGCCGAAGCCATATCCTCAGCGCTTCTCAACAGCAACTTCAAACAGGACAACCTTCCATTACTCATTCTTGAAACAGGCCGCGCCCTGATCGACGAAGCCGGGTACCTCCTCGGATCTGTTATTTCAAACAAACGCTCCAGCACCGGCCGCCGTAACACCATTCTCGACATCGGTGTCAATATCCTGTTCACCTCTTTCTGGTATGATCACAAAATCACTCCAGCCCAGTCGTTTACACAATATTCGGAAGACACCTGCGTTTATGGGCCCTTGTGCATGAACATCGACGTGATCCGCGAAAGCGCCAGTCTGCCGCTGCTTAACCGGGGCGACCAGGTGGTTATTCAAAATGTCGGCGCTTACAATATGACCCAGTGGATGCAGTTCATCTCCCTGCGGCCCCATGTTGTTCTCATCGATATGGACGAAAAACCTCATGTGATCCGCCTCCGTGAAACCCTCGACAACATCACCGGCATGGAGAAGGTGCCTGAACACCTTGCAAACTTTAACAAATAAATCGTAAATCGTAAATCGTAAATAATATTGACTTATAAAAGCCTGAAAACCGTCTTTCCTTCGTTCCTTTCGAGCGTCCTGAACAGCTATACCCAGATCTTTTTTTCGAACAGCAGGGTGTTTTCGCTGGTCCTGATCGTGGTGTCGTTTTTTGACTTCTGGGCTGGTTTGAGCGGGGTGATCGCGGTGATGGTTACCAACATCCTGGCATACAGTATCGGGTTCAACCGCGACAACATTAAAAAAGGGTATTACGGGTTCAACAGCTTGCTGGTCGGACTGGGGCTGGGTGTTTATTACCAGCCCGGGACCGAATTTTTCATCGTCCTCGGATTTGCGTCCCTGCTTACGCTTTTTCTGACCCTTTTTCTTGAAGGAGTTATCGGCAAATACGGATTGCCCTTTCTGAGCCTATCCTTTCTACTCGGAACCTGGCTGGTTAGCCTTGCCACGAGGCAGTTTACCGCGCTTCATGTGAGCGAACGGGGCATCTACATGACCAACGAAATGTTCATGCTGGGCGGGCAGCGCATGGTAGATTCGTACAACTGGCTTACCAACCTTGGGATCCCTGAATCGGTGCGGCTCTATTTTACATCGCTGGGAGCCATCTTCTTTCAATACCATTTGTTTGCGGGAATCCTGATCGCACTTGGATTGCTTATCTATTCGCGCATCTCCTTCATCCTTTCACTGGTGGGTTTCTTTTCGGCCTATGCCTACTACCATTTCATCGGGGCCGATATCCATGAGCTCAGTTATAGTTTCATCGGGTTCAATTTCATTCTCACCGCTATCGCCATAGGCGGTTTTTTCATCATCCCGTCGTGGTGGTCCTTTCTGTGGGTCATCCTGCTTACGCCGCTGATTTCGATCATTCTGACCAGCACCCAGGCAATTTTCACCATCTTTCAGTTGTCGGTCTATTCGCTGCCATTCAACATGGTGGTGCTGATTTTCCTGTATGCCCTGAAATTCCGCGAACGCTTTTTTGACAAACCCGAACTGGTAATGTACCAGCAATTTTCTCCTGAGAAAAACCTTTACTCCCATGTGAATTATAAGGCGCGATTCGGTAAAGCGCTCTTTTTCCCTTTTGTCCTGCCATTCTGGGGCGAATGGAAGATCTCGCAGAGCCACAATGGCAAATTCACCCACCAGGGCGACTGGCGGCATGCCTGGGATTTCGAGATAATGGACGATGAGGGGCTCAGCTATACCGGCGACGGGGAGACCCGTGATGATTATTATGCATACAACAAGCCTGTGATCGCCCCTGCGGATGGAACCGTACAGGAGATCGTGGATGATGTGGATGAGAATGAAATCGGCAATGTCGACCTCGACCACAACTGGGGAAACACCATCATCCTGCATCATGCCGACCTGCTCTATTCCAAGTTGTCACACCTGAAAAAAGGGAGTTTCAAGGTTGCCGTAGGCGATTCCGTAAAAAAAGGACAGGTGATTGCAGCCTGCGGAAACTCAGGGCGTTCACCGGTACCTCACATCCATTTTCAACTCCAGGGCACACCCTATATCGGCTCGCGCACCCTCGACTATCCCATCAGCCATTACATCCGGCATAAAAGCGGTGTTTTCGAGTTGAAATCGTATGAAACACCCGAGAACAATGTGGTGGTTTCAAACATCAGTAAAAATGCATCCCTTGAAAAAGCTTTTCACTTCATCCCGGGCCAGGAATTCAAATTCAGCGTATCACCCGCGGATGGCAAGGAGTACCAGGTATACTGGGAGGTTCAGGTCGATGCAATGAACCAGACTTGTTTATATTGCGGGAAGACAAAATCAAGGGCATGGTTTCGCAACGATGGCGACATTCATTACTTCACTTTTTTTGAAGGTGACCGATCCTCGCTGCTCTTTAAATTTTTCCTGGGTGCCTACAAGGTAATGATGGGTTATTACCGCAATCTCCTGGTGAAAGACCAATACCCCGTAAACACTTTCAACAACCGGCTGGTTGGTTTGGTGCAGGATTTTGTGGCGCCTTTCATTCTTTTTACCAGGCCGGAATACAATCTCCGGTACCTGGGGATGGATGATGCACTCATGCAGACCAATATCCGCCTGAAGTCGGAAGTTTCTGCCAGGATCGGCAGTCATGAAATAAAAAAAATGGAGTGCGACCTTTTTATCGGAATCCATGGACTGGAGCGGTTCGTCATCCGCGAAAATGAAAAAGAAACTGAAGTCAGACTGGTTAGCGGCCGATGAAAAAAAACCTTGGCTTTTTCCTGATCCTCCTTGCGTCGCTTTGCGGCACATCGTCCGTGGCCGCAACCAGACTCGATTTCGCAACCATTGACCGGCTGACGTACCGTTGTTTCCAGGAGGAAAAATGGGACAGTGTGATCGTGGTCGGCAAGCAGGCATTGAGGCAAGACATCGATTACTACTACCTGAGGGTGCGGATGGGGATCTCCTATTTTAAAAAATCAGACTATTTCCCGGCAGCCACCCATCTGAAAAAAGCCAGGCAGTTCAATTCGTCAGATCCGATCGTGGCCAACTATCTTTATCTCGCCTACCTCTATACGAACAGGAGTGAAGAGGCACGGGTGACTGGCCCCTTAAACCCCGGGCTTAAGCCCGGGGATGAGCCCGGGGATGAGCCCGGGGGGCTGGAGGAGATCCACGCCGAAGGAGGCTACATGGTTAGCAGCGACAGGGCGCCTGCTAACCTCGCCACCCTGATGGGCAGCGACAGCCTCTATGGGGAACAGGATCTTTATGGCAACAGTTCATACAGTAACCTCAGTGTGAAGCTAAGGATTGCAAAAAGGGTCAGCCTGTCGGCGGCTTTCAATTACCTTGACTTCGCAAAAACGAAATATATCCAGTATTGCTCTATCGAAGACCAGCTTCAAACCATTGCAGACTCATCATGGGGCAAATTTTATCACTACACTTTTCCAAAAGTCATCCATGATACCTCTTTTACCTATCATGTAACCCAGTTTGAAGGACATATCGGCGCCACGGTGCTCCTTCCCTGGGGACTAAAGGTGATGCCCGCTTTCCATTTTATACATGTCAGTTATCCGGTCGTCAGCAGTGCCTATAAGCTGCAACGGGTTACCGATACAGGCTATTTTACTGCTTACGACAGCAATTACGTAACCTTTCCTTTCGACCGGGTTGTTTATTCCTATTCACGGTCTGATACATCCTTTAACAACTACGTTGCTGCGTTGCAGGTTACCAAAGATCTTGGTATGTTCAACATCGGAGTTCACGGGAGCTGGTCGAATCTCAACAATAAAACGCAAAAACAGGCCGGGGCCTCCTTAACCTGGTACCCCCTGGGCAACCTCAATTTATACGAGACCACCACGGCGACCGGTTTTTTCCAGGGCACGGTACAGCGACTCCTGCTGAGCCAGGTCATCGGGGCAAAAATCACTCCCTGGATGTGGGGCGAAGCGAATTTTTATTACGGCGACTATACCAATGCAAATATTTTCAATGGTTCCATCGTTTATAACAACAGCGATATGATCGATTACCGCGGTGGTGCCTCGCTGGTATTCCAGGCGGGCAAACACCTCTCGTTTTCAATCATTTACCAGTATTCCCGAAGGGAGAGTCAGCAAATCTATTACATCAAAACGCAGGATCCGGATACACACCTGGTCAATGAAGTCAAGCAAACCACGAACAACCCTTATAATACAAACACGCTAATCGGAGGAATCACATGGAAATTTTAAAACAAAATGCAAAATGCAAAATGCAAAATGCAAAGTGCAAAATGCAAAGTGCAAAATGTAAAATGCAAGGTTTTTTGCAGCTGCAATTTATCATGGCTTCATTGCTTTTCTTTACTTCGCTGAGCCTGTTCAGCCAGACAAATTATACGACGCTTCGGGAGGCATTCGCCAAAAGCCAGGAATATGAAGGGCGGGGGGATTTCGCAGACGCCATAGGTACCATGAAGACCATTTACCAGGAGGATTCGTATGAAATAAACCTGCGCCTTGGATGGGTGACCTATCTGAACGGGGCGTTCACCGAATCGGCTGCCTACTACCAGAAAGCCATCAAACTGAAACCCTACTCGATTGAAGCCAAACTGGGGTTTGCAAACCCTGCTTCAGCGCTTGGCAACTGGGACCAGGTTGTATCCGAATACAATGAGATTCTCGTCATTGATCCGCAAAACACAACCGCCAATTACCGCCTGGGTTCGATCTATTACGGAAGGAAAGATTACGCCAAAGCCGAAAAACACCTTGAAAAGGTCATCAACCTTTACCCATTCGATTACGACAGCATGCTCCTTTATGCCTGGACATTTTACAAACTAGGAAAGTTGCGCGAGGCGCAGGTGATGTTCAACAAGGTACTGCTGAACAAGCCAAAGGATACCTCGGCTTTGGAGGGGTTATCGCTGATAAAATAGCGGGCAGGTTATTTATCGGCGGATATCACCGCACTGATCGGCCAGGGCTCCTGGCTTTGGAGAAAATAGATGGTCTGGTAATCCACCTGCTGATACTCCCGGTAAATTCCATCGTTTGTGTTGGTATTGGGTACCGGCACATCTCCCTGCATCAATCCTGCCAGCCGGAGAAACCTCATCATGCCATCGGGTGCCGCAAACTGGATACGGGCAAAGTAGATGTCTGACTGGGTATTCGCAAGCACAATGGCAAACATCCCGAAATCAATTCCTGTAAAAAGATCCTGCCATGGAAAGAGGATGTATTGAAGTCCGACCGGGCCCTGGACAAAAACCAGGTTTTTCTTTCCTTTATTCATCAGCGGCTGGGTGAACGGAACCGGCAGTTTGAAAACCTGTTGCGGGTTCTTCTGCATGATGGCATTTGCAACTGGGAGGTAATGGGTACGAGCTGCTGCAGATCCTGATTCATTGCTTACAGAAATGTATAAATTCCCGTAAGCCGCCTGGTACTGGTAAATGCCGTTGCAGTCGAACGGGGTGAGGGTGTCGCGCTGCAGGCATTTCAGAAGAGAGATGGAATTGATACCGAATGCAGCTGCAGGGGTTGCCATCTGGTATACTTCAACCTTGATGGTTACTTTATCCCATACGATCTCCTGGACCATGAGGGATTGGAACCCTGATTCGATAAAAACAGCCGCATCCTCGTTATATTCCATCACTGATGCGTTGTCGTATATGGTTGGAGCGCCAATGGTGGCATCCGGGAAACTTTCGGCAGTCAGCGGCACGATGAGCTGGGCCCGCAGAATCACCGGTATCATCAGGAAAAAAAACAGAAAGGTCCGCATAAGGATAAACTTAAGGTTCTAAAACTTCTATCGTGTAAATATAAAAAAACTTCGCGATTATCCTACCCTGCAAAAAAAGCTTACCAGCCGCCAAATTTGTTTAACCAATGTTGCGTTATCTTTGTCGCCAAATTGAACCTTATTTATGGCCACAACATATATTGCCAACAATATGTATCACGGTTTCCGCCTTGCCGAACGTCGCTTTGTGCGGGAACTGAATGCCGACTGCCTCCATTTCGAACATGTAAAAAGCGGCGCCAGCCTGCTGAAGATCATTTCCGACGACACGAATAAGACGTTCAGCATCGGTTTTAAAACCTTTCCCGAATCGGATAACGGCGCACCGCACATCATGGAACATTCCGTTCTCAACGGTTCAAAGAGCTTCCCGGTTAAAAGCCCGTTCGATATGCTCCTCAAAGGATCGCTGAGCACCTTTCTAAATGCTTTTACCTCCAAGGATTACACCATGTACCCTGTGGCCAGCATGAACGACAAGGATTATTTCAACCTCATGCACGTATACCTCGACGCCGTTTTCAACCCGCTGATCTATGACGATCCCCGCATTCTCAAACAGGAGGGATGGCATTACGAGCTCACCTCCGGGGATGAGCCCCTGGCTTACACCGGGGTGGTTTACAATGAGATGAAGGGTTCATTCTCAAACCCCCAGCGCGAACTCTGGTACCAGGTATTCAGACACCTTTTCCCCGACAACGCCTATGGCTTTGAATCGGGCGGAACCCCGGCCGCTATTCCGACCCTGACACGGGAAGCGTTCATGGCATTTCACCAAAAATATTACCATCCCGAAAACAGTTATATCTTTTTGTACGGCAACGCCGATCTTGAAAAGGAGCTGGCTTTCATTGATTCGGCTTATCTCGCCAATTTCACAAGGACCGGGAACCAGATCACCATCGATGACCAGCCGTCATTTGCGGCCATGAAGGAGGTTACTTCCTATTACCCGGTGATGGAGGAATCGGAAACTTTGAACCAGACCTTCCTGACCTACAATTTCGTTGCCGGACACAACACCAACCTGGCACTTACACTGGCCCTCGACATCCTTTGCGAAGTGCTGGTGAACCAGGAATCAGCCCCTGTCCGCAAGGCGCTGCTTGAGGCTGGCATCGGGCAGGATGTATCGGGTTCTTCCTCCAATTTCAAACAGCACGCCGTGCAAATCGCCGCCATCAACGCCAACCCGGGAGACAAAGGAAAATTCCTGGCCATTGTGACGGAAACCCTGAGGAAAGCAGCATCTGAAGGGCTGAACAAGGAGGAGATCGAAGGAGTGATAAACCGCATTGAATTCCGCCTGAGGGAAGGCGATGACGCCCACAAAGGCCTCACTTACCTGAACATGGCCCTCCCGGGATGGTTCTTTGCCGGCGACCCGCTCACCGGGCTGGAATTTGACGCCACGCTGGCCGAGGTAAAAAAATCGCTGACAACCGATTACCTGGAAAAAATCATCCTTGAATATTTCCTGGACAATCCGCACACCCTAATACTGACCCTGGAACCTTCCACAGGGCTGGAAAAAGAACGAAATGCCGCTGTCGAAGCCGAACTTGAAGTCCATAAAGCATCGCTTGATGACGCCGCCATCGAAACGCTGATCCGCGAAACGGCCGAACTCATCGCCTACCAGCAGCGCGAAGACCCGGCAGAGGCCCTCGCAACAATCCCCATGCTCGAAATCAGCGACATTGATCCAATAGCTACTTTTTACGAGGTAACCCAGCAGAATATTGCCGGGATTCCGGTCCTGGAACATGAACAGTTTACCAACGACGTGGTTTATGTGAACCTCTTATTCGACCTGCACAGGGTGCCGCAGGAGTTGATTCCCTACATTTCACTCCTCACGAATGTGATCGGCAGCATGAATACAAAAAATTACTCTTTCGGTGACCTCAATAAGACGCTGAACATCCATACCGGCGGGTTTTTTACCTCCCTTCGCACCTATATGGTCAAATCGGACGACAAGCAGTTGTTACCCAAGTTTGTTGTCAGCTCAAAAGCGATGAATTACAAAACCGGAAAACTTTTTGAACTTGCTGAAGAGATCCTTACCCAAACCATCTTCAACGATCCGGAACGCCTGAAAACGGTGCTTTCGCGCCACCAGTCGCAGGTCGATGCACAGGTGAAAGGCAACGGGTATCATGTTGCCAGCCGGCGCCTCTCCTCCTATTTCAGCAACCAGGGAATGTTAAATGAACTCACCGGCGGGCTTTCCTATTATTGGTTTGTGACCGACCTGCTAAAGAATTTCGACGTAAATTCAACCACCATCATTTCCAACCTGGAAAAAGTTGCTTCGCTGCTTTTTACCTGGAACAACATGGTCGTCTCCCTCACCGGTGCCAAAAAAGACCAGGCGGTTTTTTCCGTCGGGCTGAATTTTCTTGCCCGTCAGCTGCCTCACGGAAGCGTTGAGAACCATACCTGGAGTTTCAGTTTCGATACGCAGAATGAGGGGTTGATGGCGTCATCAAACGTGCAATACGTCGTGAAAGGCTTTAACTATAAAAACCTGGGCTATGAATGGGATGCCAGGATGAGGGTTCTGAACCAGATCCTTTCCACCGACTGGCTGCAAACCCGTATCCGTGTGATCGGAGGGGCTTACGGAGGATTCAGCAGCATCTCGCCTGGCGGCAACTTCACCTTCAGCTCCTACCGCGATCCGAACCTTGGCAGTACCCTGGAGAATTTCGGCAACACAACCGGATACCTCTCCACTTTCGCCGCCGACCGGCAAAGCATGGCCCGGTATATCATCGGGACGATCTCGGAGATGGACTCGCCACTCACACCGTCGCAAAAAGGGGACCAGGCGGTAAGCATGTTCCTGTCGCAACGAACGGTGGAGGAAGTCCAATTCGACCGTGATGCGGTACTTTCAACCACTCCGGAAGATATCCGGGGATTCCTGCCCCTGGTGGCCGATGTGCTGAATCAGAATGCCCTTTGCGTTTACGGCAATGCAGAACGGCTTACAACTGACCAGTCAATGTTTAATTCGCTCGTAAAGATCGATGGGTCGGATCACCAACACAGGACAGCCGACAGCAGGCGTGACTGATCCCAGGCACCATGATCAAACTTCATGTGTTTGAAAGTTGTCTTCGCTATCTGCTATCTTCCCAGCCATTCTTTAAAATCATTTACACGTTCGCGGCTCACAATGGAACTATCGGCCTGCAGCCATTGAGCCGTAATTTTAATCCGGCTGTTGAAGTATGTTCCCGATTTTTGTATGGAGTTGATATTGATGATAACCTGGCGGTTGATCCTGAAGAATTCGGCCGGATCAAGCATGGATGCAAGCTGGTCGAGTGTAAAATCAACAGGGTACTGATGATTGGTGTTTGTCACAAGAATAACAATCCCGTCTTCGAAAATAAAGTGGCCGATATCACCGGTTTTGACAGATACGATGTTTTCGCCCACCCTGATCATGAACCGGCTTTTATATTGCTTTTGCATGGATTGATAGACATGGACAATGTTGTCAAGCATCAAAGTATAATCGTTCCTGCTGTACTTTTTATATTTTCCGAGGGCATTCCGCAACTCCTCCAGGCCAACCGGCTTCAAAAGATAATCAACACTGTTCAGCTTAAATGCGCGGATGGCGTATTCGTCGTAAGCGGTCGTAAAAATGATTGGCGTATCGACAGGTATCTGGTTGAAAATTTCAAAACTCAACCCATCGGCCAGCTGGATGTCCACAAACAGGAGATCAGCATTGATCCCGTTTTTAAACGCTTCGATGGTTTTCCTGATGGAATCGAAAATGTGGAGCACCTGTATGTTTGCATCAATCTTCCTTAACAGGTTGCAGAGATGCTCCGCCGATAGTTTCTCGTCTTCGATAATGATTGCATTCATATGGACGACAATAAAGGAATTTTTACAGTGAACGACTGACTATCGCGGATCACCTCCACCGGGATATCCGTGAAAAATCCGTACCGGGCTTTGATATTTTGCAGCCCGGTCTGCGATCCGGGTTCATGCCGGGGCTTCAACCGGAGGTTATTCGACACAACCAGTTTTCCGCCTTCCGACACAATGGATACCGACAAGGGGTATGCTGAAGATGTTTCATTGTGTTTGATGGCATTTTCAATTAAAATCTGAAGAGCCATGGGGGGGATCAATTTTGCCAGATGCTCCTTATTCACATCTGTTTTCATGACAAAATTTTTTTCGAAACGGATTTGCAATAAAAAGAGGTAGGAAGAGATAAACACCAGTTCCTGTTCAACAGGGACCAGTTCGCTGTTCTGATTATCGAGCAGGTACCGGTAAACCTTTGATAACTGGTTGATAAACTCGACCGATTTATCCGGATCCTTGTATACCAGCGAGGAAAGGACACTCAGGTTGTTGAACAGGAAATGAGGATTGATCTGGTTTTTCAGGTTCTGAAGTTGTGCCTGCAGGCTTTCAGCCCTGTATTTTTCAATTTCGACCAGGGAATTTTTCCAGTGTTTGAAAAATTGCGTACTGATTTCGATGGTCAGCAAAAGAACCGACATCAAAACCAGGGCGCCAAGAATGATGGCAGTGATTTTCAGGAAATCGTGGCCGCTCATTGGCATGTAGTTCGTTAAGCCGTTGGATATGAACGACCCGACAAATATGATCGCAGCGCTGTAACCCACACTCAGCGACAGGTGAACCAGTATCCGTTTGGCTGGCAGGGTGATCCAGGGATATTTAAGGTTTAACCTCTGGTCGATGCGCAGGTTCCCTTCCCAAACCAGGATGGTGATGAAGATGGATACGAGAAAGTCATAGTAATGAACCCCGGTGCAGGTTCTGCCCGGGATGAACAGGTTGAGGGCAAAGGTGACCAGGATACCCAGGAGTACCATGTAAAGAAATCGCTTTTTGTTGTGTCGCATCGGTATTACAAAAGGGGTAAGGAGGTTAATCCAATCTCTATGCTGATTGACTGGTCATTTTCTTAATGATAAAAGTTGCAAGGAATGCTTCTATCAGACTCAATGGCACTGCCGCAAAGAGTATCCCGTGTGGCAAAACACCCAGATTTCCGATTACCACCCACATAAAAACGAAACCGACAAACCAGGATAGCAAGGCTGTTTGCACCAGCGAAAATTTCCTTGAAATAATGAATACAGCGATGGCAAACATCAGCGACCAGAGCCCCCATACGGCACCATTAACCGGTTCAGATGGAAATACAAGGCCCAGCCTGTAGTAGTGTTCTGTCCAGAAGGACTTGACCAAATATTCATTTCTGACAAATTCAGATATGCTGATCCATATGGTTGCCAGTAAAACAGGGAAGATGGTTTTCTTTAAAAAGTGCATAAGAAAAAAGTTTATCCTGGTTGATTCTTAAATGTCGGGTTCTTTGTAAATTATTGCCCTTTGCCCAATTCTTCTGCCTTGTCCAGCCACTTTTTACGGAGAACTTCATTTGAACTTTTCACCGGTCCGAAAAAAGTAACTTTCACCGGTTTTACCCCGCAGAATTCCAGGGTCGATTTCTTCAGCTGGTTTACGCTGGGCTGGCTGTACATGAAACGGTAATACCAGGATGGCTGGTCGATGGTAGTGATGATGCGGGCTGTTTTTCCTTTGAGCAGTTTGTCCCACCAAACCGAATTCTCCTTGTATTGAAAAGCAAAACCCGGCAAAAAAACACGATCGATGAAACCTTTGGTAATAGCGGGGAGGCCACCCCACCATACGGGATGCACCCAAACAAGGTGGTCGGCCCACCTGATTTTTTCCTGGGCATCGAGTAAATCAGGCTCTAAATCTGTCCTTTTCCGGTAACCACCCTGCAGGTTCGGATTGAACTGCAACCCCGCAATGACTATTTCTTTAATTTCTGCGCCGGAACTTTCTGCACCTTTCTTATAGGCTGCTGCAAGTGCAAAATTGAAACTATCCTTATTGGGATGCCCGTTGATGATCAGAATTTTTCTCATGTCCGTTAAAATTGAATCCTGTAGACAAAATTCGGATAAAATCCGATCTGGTACAAGACATTTATCCTGTTCGTCGCAGGATTGTATTGCTGCGCAAAGATATTCTTATGACCAGTCACATTCTGGATATCGATACAGAACGACTGGGAGAGTTTCCTTTTCCTGCTGTTGTAGGTGTATCCTGCTTTAACATCAAGCCTGTAGAAATTGGGATATCGTGCTGAAAATGCATAGGCATCTCCCATCGGCACCTCTTTCCTTGCCACTTTCGATGCCTCCAGGTCAATTGGAGTATAATACCTGCCGCCTGCATGCGAAAACTTCAGATCGATCGTGACTGCATTGCGCTTCTCCGCGCCCACCTTGAATTCCTTGCCGGCCAGGATGTTGTAAACGAAATTCCCGTTGAAGGCGGTATTGCGTTCCACGCCGTCGCTCGGCTTGTACTTTGCCTCATAAACAGATCCTGTAAGCAATGCATAGTAACCATGTGAAAAAAACTTCTCCACGGTGAGTTCAAGGCCATAGTTGGTACCCGTTCCTTTATTGACAAGATTACCCTCCTCCGTCGGAGCATAGGAAGCGCCTTCATTCAGCATGGAGAAACTGTTGCTGCTCTGACTGACCGGCACATTGTAAATCAACTGGTAATAAAGTTCCGTCTTGATCCGCCAGTCATTGAACGGCCTCACTTCATAGGAACCCACGAAATGCAGGCTGTTTGTAAAACCAAGTCCGCGGTTCGATTCATCATAAGTGTTATCGGGCAACTGGTACCGGTAAAAATAGACCGAAAGAGGCTGCATCTGGCTGTGATGGCCAAACCCGATGCCAAGGGTATTTTTCTCATTCACCTGGTATTTTAATCCGAAACGTGGTTCGAACGAAACGGCATTGTTAAGGGTCAGGAACTGACTTCTGATTCCTGCATCCATGGTGAGTTTTTCGCTGATGCGGTATTTTGTCTCCAGGTAGACCGCCAAAAGGGAGGTATTCCCGCTGAAAGCCCATAAATTGTTCCATCCGGGTGAATATTCCCGATCCTGCAACCGGAGGTTAAGACGCAGGAAGTCGCATTGAATCCCGGCTTTCACCATAACCTGCGCATTCGCCTTATAATCAATAAAGGAGTTCACTCCATACCTGATCTCCACATCTTTTGAATCCCTCACCCTCACAGGGTCCTTTGAACCGTTGATGGTATCGAGGGCGTACCCGTTTTCGGAATAGGTAACGCCGGCAACACTGCTCCAATAGATTTTATGACTGAGCCGGATAAAATGTTTTATACCGATCACCCCTATTTTACTGCTTGAATAGGCATCCTGGCCGGGGATGGCATAAATATCCGCAGAGTCGATCTTATTATGTAAAAAATCGATGTGACTCAACCCGCCAAGTCCGAAAAGGGTGAACTGTCCCGATTTTGTCTCGCCCGAATTGATTTTAAACGTCAGATCCTGGTAATAGGGCGTCGCGGCTGTTCCAATTGAAATCCCCAGATTTTGGGCCAGCCCTGTAAATGAATAACGGTAAGCGACCAGGTAGGAGGCTTTGCCATCTTTTTTAAATGGTCCTTCCGACATGGCTTCGAGGCCTGTCAGTGCTCCAAACTGGATCATCTGCTCATGCTTTTCGGTATTTCCGTTCCGCAAATGGATGTCAAAAACACCGGCCGTCGCATTGCCGTAGTCAGCCGGGAAAGCAGATGTGAAAAAATCCGAGTTATTCAGGGCATTCGGGTTCAGGGCGCTTACCGGTCCGCCGGTCGTTCCAAGGGTTACAAAATGGTTGGGATTGGGAACCGTCAACCCCTCGATCCGCCACAACACGCCCATCGGCGAGTTTCCGCGGATCACTATGTCATTCCTCGAATCATTCGGGGTGCTTACCCCCGCAAAATTTGAAACCAGCCTCGAAGGATCTGACCTTCCCCCGGCATAGCGGTTTACCTCCTCCATCGAAAACGACCTGGCGCTCACCGGCGCCATCTGGTTGATCGTTTCGTGTTTTTTCACCCCGGAGATGACCACCTCGCTGAGGGGGTTGATACGCTCTTCCATGCCGATATCCAGCACCACCTCCTTGCCGATCGTAACCACAACACTCGAAACCACTACAGACTTATAGCCAAGATAGGTGGCCTGAAGATCATACCGTCCGGGATTGACACCCGATATTTTAAAACTTCCGTCAACCCCGCTGGATGCTCCCTTTGCAGGATTTGAACCCAGGATGATCACATTGGCTCCCGGCAGTGTCATTAAAGATTGTTTGTCGGTTACAACACCCCGGATTACCTGGGTTGGTTGCTGCGCATGCAGCTTGTTAACAGTCATAAACACGGCCAGCAGCATGCAGATCATATAAACTCTTTTCATTGTCTTTGTTTTTTCCGGCAAATTACGTGCTGTCCTGAAACGTAAGAAAGCACAAAACCTGTGAACTGTCGAATTTGAGGCTTGAATTGCAAAAGGCCGCTTTTCGTCATTCCACTTGTAAGCCAATATCGTGTAGTTAAACCCCTTCATCGATTTTTTTTGCCTTCCTCGATCAAATAAAATACATTTACAAAAAAATCCCGATGAACAATCGTTATTTCAATCTCACATGGATCGCCATCCTGGCGGTATTGGTTTCCTGCAACTCCCGCCCGGGAAATAAAACAGAACAAAGTGCCGACCCGCTGGCATCGCACATCGACAGTGCGGTGAAGCCGGGGAATGACTTCTTCCTGTTTGCCAACGGCAAGTGGTTTAAAGAACACCCCATCCCCGCAAGCGAACAGAGCAACGGTCTTTGGCAATTGATCCAGGACACGATCAACAGCCAGGTGAAGAACATTTGCGTATCCGCTGCAACATCGGTTAACCAACCGTCGGGGAGCAACAAACAAAAGATCGGCGATTTCTTCTTCTCGGGGATGGACAGTGTTTCCCTCAATAACGAGGGGCTTGCCAGCCTGAAACCAGATCTCGACCGGATCGATGGCATCAGGGATATGAAAGGCCTTGCCGCAGAGGCAGCCCGCATCCATGCGGTATCAGGGTCACCGCTGTTCGGATTCTATATCGCACAGGATGATCGGATCAGCAGTAAAAATGCTGTTTTTATCAGCCAGGGAGGCTTGAGCCTTCCCGATCGCGACTACTATTTCGACAAGGATGCACGTGCTACAATGATCCGCGGCAAATTCACAGGTCACCTTGCAAACATGTTCAGGATCATGGGTTATCCTGAAACGAATGCCGGCCAGGCAGCTGGAGCGATCATGAAACTTGAAACCGCCCTGGCTGCCGGCTCGCGCAAACGGGCCGACACGCGCGATCCGCTTAAAAACTACAACAAGCTGACCATCGCCAGGCTGAAACAGTTCGCCCCCGATTTCGACTGGATGCGGTTTTTCGAAAGTGCAGGCCTGACAAAGCTCGATACGGTGATCGTGGGACAGCCTGAATATTTAACCGCATTGAATGTACAACTTAAGTCATTCCCACTCGACGTTTGGAAGAACTACCTCAAATTCCACATGGTCCGGGGATTGGCCGTTTTTATGGATGATAAAACCTACCGGGAGTCGTTCAGCTTTTATTCCACAACGCTCCGTGGCATCCCGGAACCCAAACCCCGGTGGAAACGGGTGGTGCAGGAAACCGATGGCTCGCTGGGTGAACTGATCGGGCAGATTTATGTGGATGAGTACCTTCCGAAAGGAACCAAGGAAAAGCTGGAAGAGATCGGGCATGCCATCAAGGCGGTGTACGCCGAACGGATCAAAGCGCTCGACTGGATGAGTGAAACCACCAAGGCGAAGGCGCTGAAAAAACTTGATGCTGTGATCTTCAAAGTGGGCTATCCCGATAAGTGGAAAGATATGAGTGCCCTTAAAATAGAGCGGTCATCCTACGTCAGAAATGTCATGAATGCCAATACATGGTGGTTTGAATACATGGTGGCGAAATACGGCAAACCGGTTGACCGGACCGAATGGAACATGGAGCCCCAGACCTATAACGCCTACTACAACCCCTCGAACAATGAAATCGTCGTACCCGGCTGCAACATCATCGTTCCCGGATTTGAACGCAAACTCGCGGATGACGCAATCCTCTACTCCATCATCGGGGGATCAACCTTCGGCCATGAGATCACCCACGGCTTTGACGACCAGGGAAGCAAATACGATGAAAACGGGAATCTCTTCAATTGGTGGACCCCGCAGGACAGTGTGCGGTTTTATGCCAAAACAAAGATGATCGTGCGGCAGTTCAACGAATTTGTCGCGGTCGACAGCCTGCACATCAACGGGGATATGACCCAGGGCGAAAACATTGCCGACCTAGGCGGAACCGTGATGGGCTATGAAGCATTCATGAAAACCGCGCAGTTTAAAAACGGGGAGAAAATCGCCGGGCTCACCCCCGACCAGCGCTTCTTCCTCGGATATGCCCTTGCCTGGATGATCAACGACCGTCCCGAAGCCATTGCAAACCAGGTGCGCAGCGATGTGCATTCACCTGCAAAGTTCAGGGTGCTCGGTCCATTGGCAAACATCCCCCAATTTTACACTACCTTCGGCATCAGGCAGGGAGATGCCATGTGGCGGGCCGACAGCCTAAGGGTCAAGATCTGGTAGGAATAACCTAAGTATCCTGGCCGTTAATTTTATACAGGCGACCTATGATAAAACCAATCCTGATAATCTGTTTCGGTGTGATGATGACCTGCGGGTTCAGCCAGACCCTTAACCTGAGATTCGGCCCGGCCATCTCAAACCTGACATGGGATAACTCTGTCGTTGCCGGCAATGTCTTCGACAAAAACATTACCGGTTTTGACATCCTGCTGGGGCTTGATTATCTCGATCACCGGTATTTCAACTTAAGCACCAACCTGGGGTTCATTCAGAAAGGCGGATCCGGTTCAGCGCTCAATGCCAGTTTGCCTGATCCGGAGGCTTATTCCGAGACATCAATTGTGACCAGGCTGAATTATATAACGGTCAACACTACTTTTGAAGCCAAACTCCCGGTTAAAGATATCCTGACCCCGTTTGTCCATGTTGGCCCAAGAGTTGACTACATGGTTTCTTATGCCCAAAATGTCAACCTGTTCAGCCAGTTTACCGAACTTGACCAATTGAATAAAATCATCTACGGGGTCGTTGGCGGAGCCGGGGTTGATTTTAAAATTAACCGTTTTAAGGTTGGGATCGTATTTGATTATTACCGGAATTTCAACAAACTTGTTGATTATACATCAAGCAGGGGCGTCAGCAACCAGATTTACGATCATACCTTCACCCTCAACGCCCAGGTTGGATATAAATTTTAAACACCTCCGTTGCATGGCATGTCGCAAAAAAAAGATACCATGCGGCTTTACATCATCGTTTTTACGATAGAAGATATCAATGACCAGCAGTGTGGACAACGAATTTCGTTACTGGGTGCAACTCATTGATCGTTCCCCTCCAGCAGGAGGTTCGCACAGGGTTTGATTTTACGCTCATGTTCTTATGTTCAAGATCGGCGAATTTCAACCCGGAGAAGTCAACATAATTGCCTTTCAGATTTAATATGTCCTGGTCGGTCCAGCTGAACATTTGCCTTAAAACCGGCGTAACTTCCACAACAACATACCTGCTGATGTTTCCGGTATCCCCCGGACCGGGTACGACCACAACGTGGAAATCACGGGAGGTCATGCTTTTACAATAACAACTTTCAGGTCCCTGCAGCTTGACGGAAATCACATATCCACCGGTCATTTCATAGGCATTACCATCCCCTGTGCTGTCGTCGGGCAAGGCAAGAAAATCGGTTATGGTTATCTTTGTGTAAACATGCGGGATATCCACCCGGTTTTTTTTCATGTTAAGCGCATATACCAGGGTGCCTTCCCTGGCTTCGCCCCAGCGGGGACAGGGTGTTTGTGCATTGACAACTCCCTGCACTAAAAATAAAGCAATCAAAAAAAGTCTCATATTTACAAATGTAACAAGGATTCGCGGACATCGACCTCGCTCAATAAAAAATTTATTTTTCGTTTCACTGCAATAAAACCAATCCTACCCGTCTATAAAGTCATGGAAAAGGAATTTCAGAAAAAGTCGCTGGATCGGTTCTTCCGGGATGAGTACCAAAAGCTGGTCAATTTCGTCAGGAAGAATCTCGATGAACGCTATTTTGAAGCTTCCCCGGAAGACATCGTGCAGGATGTCGCACTTGGCCTGATCGACAAACTTGACCTGGATGCCCAGATAGAAAACCTGACAGGATATATCTACCGGTCGGTAAAGAACAAGATCATCGATTACCAGAAGAAAAAGCAACGGAATGTTTCGATTGAAACCTTTACCGGCTGGAAAAATGAGAATTATTTACTTAATACCATGACAGATGAAACAATAGCAGAAGAAAATGATTACGCAAACATTGCGCCGGAGATGCTGCAACAGGCAATTTCACAATTAAGGCCTGACGAACAGGCTTTAATAATTGCGACTGAATTTGAGAACCACACCTATGAAGAACTTTCCGAAGAGTGGGATGTTCCGCTTGGCACACTTCTTTCGCGCAAACACCGGGCTCTTTCAAAATTACACAGGATATTGTTAAACAATCAAAAATGAAAATCATGGAAACAAATGAAAATAGAAATGAAAAAAGGCATTGCTGCGGAAGGAAAAGACCCCGCGCCGGATGGATCATCCTGGGAATAATTGGATTTACCGCTTTTGCATTCCTTTTCGGTGCGGTGGTGATGTGGCTGTGGAACTGGCTGATGCCGGTAATTTTCCACCTTGGCGTCATTACCTACTGGCAGGCGGTCGGTCTGGCGATCCTTGGCCGGCTCCTGTTCGGCAGCATGCATCACGGGGGTATGCACAACCGCGGACGACACAATTTTGGTCCATGGAGAAACAGGCACCACCTCAATGACCGTAACAATTGCCGGGATTATGCACACGGTTCAAAATGGAGCCATTATGACCAGTACTGGAATGAAGAGGGAGAGAAATCGTTCAATGATTATTTAAAACGCAAAGGCGAAGGCCCTGTTCATGAATGATATTTCAAATTAATCAGGCCAGTTTCAAAATTCACTGGTTGAAAAAAATAAGGGAGCAGGTTGCTCCCTTATTTTTTTGTAATCATAGCTGTTGGAAAATTCTTTTCCCGTTCGCTATTTCGTCAATGGTGTCTTCTTCAGGACATCACCCTTCGGGGAGAACTTAACTTTGTAATTCACCGTCCCCTTCTTTAAATGCATCTCATAATTTAAAACGTTGTCGGGGCCATCTACTTTTGTGATTTCTGTAATGACGAAACCAACAAAATTTGTCGCTACCGAAGTCTGTACCTCTTTGGGCAACTCAGATTCGATCATGATGGTCTCTGTTTCCAGCCATTCTCCTTTGGAATTGAAATTGGCAGACATGCCTACTCCTTTGTCTTTAAAAGTGACTTCATAGTCCTTCTTTTCCATTTTATAAGCGACTGAAGTTGCAGCAGGAAACTTTTTTGTGAAAGACTCCTTTACCGAGGCAGGAACTTTCTCTGATGGAACCGTTTGGGTATAACCCAACAAGGCGAACAACAGGCATACTGATAACAATATAATGATTTTTTTCATGATGTAATTGGTTTTTAGGTTAATGGTTTAATGGATTAAAAAATGTTTATTCCGGCGGAAATTTGGATGCCTATCTGGAGTTTATGAACTATTGTTAGTCGTGGCGGGCACTCTTATTTTCTTATGCCCCAGAAATCTCTGAATGCTCTGCGTTGTGCCTCCATGTCATGGTTGAATTTTGCCCGGAAGGAAAGCCATTGATCTCTTCTGTTTTCATCAAAATCTCCCAATTGCTGTTTCATTTCCCTGTTTTGCTTCTCCATCTCAGCCAGTCTCCGTTCGTCCCTGCCCCTGGTATCATTTGTTTCTTTTGCGATCCTTGCCTTGTATTCAGCAATGTTCTGTTCATTGACAATGATTTTTTCTTCAGATTCTTTTTTGAATTGCTGAATTGAATCCCTGATCGCCAGGTCCAGCTCTTGTTGTGCCAATTCCACTTGTGCCTGTGCCTTGTCAACTTTGTCAGTTGCGTTTTCCACCTTTGTGGCCGATGAACGGCAACCGGTCATGGTTATCCCCGACAGAAGCATTGCTAGGGCAAGGGTACTGATAACTTTTTTCATTCTGTATTTTGTTTTGGTTGGTTTGGAAATTGAGTTGAAGTTTTCCGGGCATCTCAACAGGGGCAAAATTATATCACCCCGGTCACGAAACCATTACACAATTTTCAGAATATCTTACATCATTCACACATTCCGGAAAAGCCAACCTGGTTGTCTGGTTCGCATGGGATTAACACACCGGGATTTGCCGGAAATTTTGGATCAGGAGGAATTTCCGGGAGAGGGGTAGCAAAGCACAAAATTCACATTTCAGATCTCACATTTTTTACCCCCAATTTTTATCTTCATCTTTGGTTTTATCGCATTGAACAATCTCACCAGTTGTTCAACCTCTGAATAGATTCCCTTCGTTTTGTCAACATCAAGCAAGTTGATACGAATCAGATAATCAAGCCAAAACAGGGTTTCGTCACACTCCTCTACGACAATACATATTTTGGCATAAGACTCTGCATCGGAGCGTGCACGGGTTGCAGCCCGGAAATTTGCAGCCACGGATGATGAACTCCGAATAATCTGATTCACACCCGGGCGGATGATCCAGGAAACCTTTCTATCTTTCAATAGCCAATAAACTTTCGCTGTCATCTGAATGGTTCTTTCATGCAGCTGGTCGTTAAATTCAGACTTGTCCTGATTTTCCCTTGTGTCCACTCCTATTTATGTTTTATCAGGGTTGTGGCATAAAAGTGACGGGTTAATACACGTTTTTTGAATATGAAATGTGACATGTGAAATCTGAAATCCGAAATTCCTTTCCCCCCAGAAAGTCCTTTTGATTCGAAATTTTGTGCAATTAAATGAGGACAATGGCCCGGGAGATATACCCGGCCCGAACTTTACGCGTGGCAATGCAGGAGGTGATGATATTACCCTATTGAACGCAATTACCGGGCAATGGTGAATTTTCCGTGATCAATTCTGTTCTGACCGCTAATCGAATAAAGGTAAAGCCCTGCCGGAAAATCCTCAACGGAAAATTGAAAAACGTCTTTCCCGTTTTGCTGCGGGTGAATGGCTATGTGCCTCACTTCTCTTCCCCGAGCATCAAATATGGTCAGGACAGACGCTCCCGAAACAAAATCACTCATGGGAATATTGACAATACTGGTTGCAGGATCGGGAAAGCATCTGCGGTTCAAACCCGGAAAGGAATTGTTATCAATTCCAGTCGATAAAGAAAATAAAAGATCATCTGCAAACATCACAGAACCCAAATGATAATCAGATCCGGTGACGGGACCAGTAATTGAAATCTGGATAATCGCCAGATCGGGAACATCGCCGGTCATGTAGGTTAACGGAACTGTTAAATGAGTATATGAACCAACGGTAGCCGGAAGTGCAGCGGCTCCCTGGGCAACCGGGTTGCCGGCTTTTTCCAGCACTACGTTGACTGAAAACTTGTCACCGCCGATGGAGGTGAATTTATAAAAGAGTTCAAAAGAGTGGTATTGTTCGGAGATGGGAAAGCCTGTACCCCCGGTTCCGCTCTGGATCACAGGTCCCATCGGCGTACCAAATAAGTTTACAACCTCCCCGCGCAGGGCATAGGAACCCGAATGGCGGTCGGTGGTTTGGGTAACATTTACCAGGCCAGCCGGAAACGCATTGGATGTAACCCAACCGTCGGGGTCGCCTGAAGTCCAGTTTTCGAAACCCGGATTTGTTATCTGGGCCATGACGGCCATGGCATGGCAGCAAAGAACTGCGGTTAAGGCGATCAGTATCTTTTTCATGGTTTTTGTTTTAGTTTTTTTACTGAATCCAGGCTGCAAATGCATCTTTTTG
This sequence comes from uncultured Bacteroidales bacterium, assembly GCA_903828645.1. GTDB lineage: Bacteria > Bacteroidota > Bacteroidia > Bacteroidales > FEN-979 > CAIVAT01. Next base: position 1,263 of record CAIKNA010000035.1, on the reverse strand, counting down.
TTTTGTAAATATAGTCAGAAAAAAATCAGATTGGGTGGAAAATATTTATTAAATTGCACTCTGTTTGAAAGTCAAAGTGGCATTAATAATGAATCCATCCTGTAAAAAAGAAAAATCATTATGAAAACGTTTGCTTTGGTTATTGCCCTCATGTTGTTTTACCAGGACAACTTCTGTCAGAAACCTTTAATGGCCCCGGTCATTCCGTCCAGGTCTTCCGACTCCCCGACATCAATAAAAAATTTCGACCATGACATCGCGCTGATCAAACCATTGATCAATGTGAATGATTCCAATGGCGGGTACTACCAGGAATACTGGTATTTTTCCTTTCACAGCATGTATTGCGGCGCAACGGTGAAGAATACCGGGAATGTTGCCTCCACGCATGTTTTCCTCGAAATGAAGATCTTCGATAATTCAAACAGTTACCTTCACTCCTTTTTTTCCGACACCATCGCCACGCTGAACCCGGGTGAGACACAAACCATAAACATCCCGGGGCAGCTGGGGTTTCAACAGTGGATTGGAAACAGCACCATCGACCACATGGTTTTTCTTGCCAGGTCCGATTCTCTGGATGCCAACCCGGCCGACAACCAGCAAACGGTACCGTTCCCGGTTTTAACTTTTTATGACTGGACCCTGGTCGCCAGGTCGGTGAATCCCATTGGCACCCGCGTGATCGGGCAGCCGGGCGGCTTTCAGTCGGGCGATTTCATCGGTTTCACCTGCAACACGGATAGTTCCTGGCATCGGGCTTACTACCTGAAGTGCTACCTGAAAGCTCCCTGGACCGAACCCATTGGCATCACTGCCATGCTTTATGAAAACAGGAGGATGGTTGATTCCATCGCCGTTATGCTCCCCTCCCCTCCTCAATCCGGGTGGGTTTTTTCCAATCCGTTCTTTTTTACCGCACTCCAGCCTGACAGCACCTATTATGCCGGCATTAAATTCTCCCTGCCGGCCGGTGGAAGTTTCAGCCTCGGCTCCGACACCTCCGTATATCATCATTTCAGTAAAGAGTCGATCGCCCGGGTGAACGGGAATTGGACTTCCCTGGATTTCATTCCTGTGATGGAACTGGTATGTGATCCTGAAGGGATCGCCGAAAAAGTCAACAATGGCCCGGTGGTCTTCCCAAACCCGGCCAGCAGTGAACTCTATGTCGAAAACGTCAGGGATGCAAAAGTCGAACTCTTCGACCTTGCCGGCAGACTCCTTTTGACAGACATGCAAACCAGTCCCGACAGGAAACTG
>CAIKNA010000034.1 GCA_903828645.1 uncultured Bacteroidales bacterium | reverse complement strand
AGCAAACGAAAATAACCCGTTCCGACAAGGAGGAGCTGATCAGCCGGATGAAGAAAGACTACCTGGTGGCGGGCGCAGAGATCGCCCAGGCGAAGGAAGAGATCGCCACGGCCCTGGCGAACGTGGAGCTGATGTCTGAAAATCTAACCATATACCGGGAACGTTTCGATGCCGGCAGGATCGAAGCAGGCGACCTGAACCTGCAGGAGCTGGACCTTCAGAAAGAGAGCGCCAATTTATCGAAACTGAAGGCCACGCTGATGACCAAACAGATAGAACAGCTAAATGCTGCCGGAAATCTGGACCATTTCCTCCAGGAATGTGAAAAATGAACCTACGGAGATTTCAATGACCCAATAAAACAACCCCTTTCACAAAATCAATAATGAACTGCAGTGAGCGATGCCACCCAGGCCGCAGCCGGTTCGAAAGGATGATCATCAAAGCCGTTTTTCCTTCCTTGTCCCAAAGTGCCTGATCAATTATACCAAATGACAACGAAAAAGAGCACCATTATTTTTTTAATCATCTGTTTTTGGGAATCTTATAAACTTTGTCAATATCAATTTATCTGCTATGGAACACCTCAATTTTTCAGGAATCGGCCCTGAAATCGCCATTGTGTTTTGCACTCCTGATTTTACCAATAAACGTAACTGGTACTCCTGGACTCCTCAGGAAACGTTGTTCATGCTTTGGGGCAAGGAGCCATGCCAGGAGCTTTATTCAATTCACTGCCATTACCGAAACACAATTATAAAAGCAGCATTGACACGGCCGAAGCAGTGTGCGTTTGTCCGGGCGCAAATTTAGCTGAATACGGCAACCTTGCTCCACAGGATGGTACCACCTGGGCTTCCGAAGTTACCGGTTCGAATCTGACTCCCGGTTTACCCAATAAATGCGCGTCATCAGCAACCGCAAATTCTGGTTACGTTCGAAGTTTACGTCAGCCTGACTGGATTAACCCAACCATTGCGGGAATGTATAACGGAAGTAACACACTGGTAACCTTGAATTGGAACTCCTGTGCAGACCCATTTCCTGATGTTGGAGTCGAACATTATATTATTCTCCGGAATACCTCCAACGTTTTTGGTGTGCCTGTCGATGGAGTTTATTACAACATCGGAGATAATATCGGTGGTGCAACCGTGGTTGCCAGGAATTTTGGTTTGTCCACAACCGTCACTTATGTCGATACGGTTCAGGTTTCCTGCAGTACAGGCATCTATTATGAAATATTTGCCTTCCGCTACGGTCCCGAAATGATTCCCGGAATTCTTTATGACCCTGCAAGGGGTGCGGCATATAACGCTTGTAAAGTTTACAGCATCTCCAGCCAATGAAGGCAATTCACCTTTGTATACCTGGAGTGTCAATGGAATCTCATGTACAATGACAAACCCGGTTGAATCTGTACCCCTTAAAATTTCTGTTTTCCCTTCTCCGGTTGTCAACCTCACCGATAAACCCTTTCTTTGTACCGGTGATTCCGTTCAATTGGACGCCGGACCCGGTTTTGCTTCTTACCTGTGGCAGGATAACAGCACCGGCCGGTATTATTCTGCAAACAATGCAGGTACATACCAGGTAACTGTAACTGATTCCCGGGGATGTTCAGGGAGTGATTCGGTGCAACTAAAAAACTGTGATTCAACGTTGTTCGTTCCTGACGCATTTTCTCCCAATAATGACGGGGTAAATGATATTTTCAAGGTGGTCAGTTCAGGAGATAATATTCCCGGCTTTTCGATACGGATATTTGATCGCTGAGGTGCGCTTGTTTTCAAATCCACGACGACAGATCCTTTAAAACCCGGGTCCTCTCTGCAGTTTTGTATAAAATCATACACATTACCGCAATATACCCTTATTTTGGGGCTGTTTTATATTTCGGTTCCGGCGCAGTCAGGTTAACGTTGGCAGAGGCCTGCAGCGTTAACGCATGATCCTTCACCGGCCGCAAAATACATTAACAACCCATTAACAAATCAATAACTACCCAGTAACAGGAACCCTCTTAAATAAGGATTACTTTTGTCGTATAACTTAAAAATTAAACTCATGAAAAATATTCTTATCGGCATCGTATTGCTTTTTGTTACCCTCTCCTTTACCACAGATAATGGAAAACTGTCGGGTGTCGTAACTTATAAAGATGCTTACGAGTCGTCAAACCAGGCAGATGCCGGATGTGAAATTTATGCCATCAACAAAGCAGACGCCAGATCATCGCAATATGGCGACCTGGCAAAGGTTGTCGGACGTTTCCTGATGAACAAATCAAATTATTCAGTATCCGTGATTAATTCAATAGATCCTGAAAGAGTTAAAAAAGCGCAGGACTATTTTGACTCTGTATCGGATTTTACTTTCAAATATATCCGTGGATTCAAAAAATCACCTGCAGCTGTCAGGGCTGCAACAGACGGGAAAGGAAATTATACGATGAACCTCAGACCCGGCACATATTATCTCCTTTTTGTCTCAGGCAACGTAAAAAGCGACAACATTGCAGAATCAAAAGGCAATATTGACCTTAAGGTCGCGGAGATCAAATCAGCCGGGGTGACACAACTGGATGAAAATTTCAGGATACATGAAAACTTCATGCTCATGCTCCTGACGGGAAGGTGGATGCAAGGATGCTGACTTAATGTGGATCTTCGTGAAATAAATTGAGATCCGGCTAGTCCTTTACGCATCTTTGCGAAAAGGCATTACTCCTGCTGTTGCAGTACCATGAAATGCTGAAGTTTATCACATTCAAACCCCTGGCAACCGCCTGCGTGGCACTGCATCCGGTTGAGGTCCAGAACATGGTGCCGGTGACAACTCCCGAGAAAAAAGACCAGTAGCGGCCATCATATTCGAGTCCTTCCATCAGTGCCTGGAACCCGCTGGCCAGCTGGGGATTCTGTAAAACCGGCCCCATCGTTGAATTTGTCCGGGAGAGGGGTGTCCCGCCAACAAGGTTGTCGATGAGGTTTTGCCACTCTGCCCCGGAAGGAACGTGCCATTCGGGAGGGCATAAGCCTTTGGAAGAAGGGGCTGATGAATAATCCATCAACTCATCCCACTGGTATAATCCACCATACGCGGAGCATGCTGCATCTGCAGGGGAACAGTACTTTTCGGGACGGCAATTGTCTGTCTGAGCCACACCCGGCGCATTAAGGTGCATCCCATAGCCAAGATTCTCCTTCATCCAGCAATGGCCGGAAAGGAATACCGTTTTGTACTTTTTACCATCCCTTACATCGGTGAGATCTTCTCCGCAGGTGAATGGATTGTTTTGCACGGTGATGGAAACGGGTTCGCCCTCAGCCATGCATCCGCCGGAGTTGGTATAGGAATAGGCGACCGGGTAAATGCCAGGACTTGCCCCCAGCGGATCAAATTCATAAAGCCCCGTTGCCGGATTCAAACTCACCCTGTTTCCAGAAAACACGCCATGTCCCTGCGCATAGGGTGTTCCTCCCCTGAGAATGATCTTCCTTGCATTGGGTGTTGTTACCAGGTCAAAACAGGGGGTAAATGCAACTACAGGAACATCATGAACAACGATATTAAGCGGCGGGGATTCAGTCCCGTCGCCGCAAATATTCACCCCCTTCACGGTAAGCACACCATCAGTGGCCAAAGAGGTAAAAGTAATGCTGATGGTGTCGTTCCCGTTGTTGGCAATATCAATGCCTGTTCCGCTGTATGACCACTGACAGGATGCTGCATAGGAAATGACAGGTACGTAGTAGTTCACGGTGGTGGTTCTGCAAACTGTATTGGGACCCAGGATGTTTCCTGCCGCACCAGGCCATGCATCTACGGTGATTTCAAGGGTTCCCGGCGACAGTGGGGAACACAACGACACCGGCTCCGTGTACATTACGCTGATCTCATAAGTCCCAACGGTATTCCAGGCCAGGGTTACAAAGTTATCGGCAGTTGTTCCTCCATCTGTTTTTGTTGCGCCGGGAGGAATTATCCACACATAACTAATCTTCCCGGTCTGGGTTGTATAGGTTTTAACCGCAGAACTGAGGCAAACATGGTTTTCACCTGTAATGACCGGAGGAGAAAGGGCCCCTACGGCGACAGTTACAGTGGCCGGTGTAACAGCGTTGCATGTTGCGACGGAATTTGTGTAGTTGACGCCAATGGTATAGTTGCCGGGATTACTCCATGCTAATGTTGCCGTATTGTCAAAGGAGGTCCCGCCGGAAACCACACTGGTACCCGGGGGAAAGGTCCATGCATAATTGTTCATTCCCGGTTCAGTCGTAAACACCACACCGGGTCCGTTCGCGCAGGTTGACACAGGGCCGGTAAGTGTTGGCTGCGAAATGGCAGGAATAGTAACCGTATGTGAAATTGTCCCCAGGCATCCTTCGGTTGAATAGGCATTCAGGGTTACCGTGTATATTCCGGGCAGGGCATACACATGGGTCGGGTTGGGGATCCCCCCGAGATCAGGGGTTCCATCCCCGAAGATCCAGTGCCAGTAAACAACAGCATTCTGGTTGACCGAGGTGGCATCGAGGAAGGTTGTCTCTTCGCCAGCGCAGTGAGGAGAAACATTGAACCCGGTACTTACCACGGTCGCCATGATCTCCTGGCTCAGGTCACTGACAACACAACCATTGGCAGCAGTAAGATCGACATAATATTTATCGTTTGCCTGCGGGTTGCTTACGATGACCGACTGGGTATTCCCGATCGGCGGGCCGGCCAACCCGGGCCCCCTCCAGGCATACCCTGTAAACCCAGGCGGCGCTGTCAGCGTTGCCTGTGCAGAACCTGAACACATGCCAATCTGGATCGCCAGCGGGCTGCAATAGGTGGAGAGGTATGCATAACCCCGATGGATCTGGAGGGCGCATCCACGCGTGGTAAACACGATCTGAACATTGCCCAATGCCTCAAAAGGACTGATATCCATTGCAATTGTTGTCCAGTCATGCCAGTAAAGGTTGATTTGAGGATTGGTCACCGGGAAATAGTGCCATTCCGCGGGAACAACGCACGATGGCCCCGGAGGGCCGCAATTGGGCGCTACAAACTCGTAAGAACCACAGGTTCCTCCGATCGGGTTGCCCGCCATATCCTCCACCTGCAGCGAAAACTTTGGCATCTGTTCCGGATTGTGGTCTATCGATTCAAGCACTGCAGCCCACCTGTAAATGAAAAGAAAATGGTCGGGGGTAACACTTACAGTGTATTTCAGTTGTTCGGAATGGTTGCCTTCAAGGGTGTCGCCAAGCCGGGCCGAATGTTCCTCGCCCGGGAAAAGGGTGGTAAGGGGATCGCCGATAAAAGGATCATAGGTCTGATTCGCCCGGGGCATGATCACATGCCGGGTACTGTTCAAGCCAATATTGTCGCAGGGGGTGGCAAAACCACCATAGCAACCTGACCAGTTGGAAAAATTTCCTGCAGAAAAATCACTGTTATCGCAGGATGTGACCAGGTTGTTCGGCGTATGGTCAAATATGGCGGAAGCGGTATCGCCAGTGGGTAAAAGCTGCGTTCCAAGGTAATATTGGGGTGACAGGTTCGGGATTACAACTGTTTTCTCCCGGGCAGGCACCTGGCAGAATGAATGAAAAACCAGGGATAGGGTAAGAATCCCTGAAAGGATGATCACATTCGGCTTTGTGGCTGAAAATCCCCGGTTCATTCTGAATCAGATTTTGCCTTTGTGACAAGAAAAATGCTGGGAACATAAGCTACCAGTCTATAAAAATACAAATATTTTTTAAAACAATGATTTTGAGGCTGATTTTTATTTTGAGGTGCCGGAGAATTTGTTAAACACCCCTTGCATAAAGATTCAGAATAAATTTGCTATGGAGAATGAAAATTTTGAGGGTGACATCAATCTTCATTTCAATCAAATTTCACCCCTTCTGGGTTCGATTGATAATCAAGAATGGCATATCCTGTTGGTTATTTGTAACTTTGCACCCTGAATTTTAAGAGTAAAATGATGGAAAACAAGATGGAAAAACGCAAACTGGGAAAAAGCGGGCTCGAAGTTTCGGCTCTCGGGCTCGGCTGCATGGGTATGAGCTTTTCATATGGCCCCCCTGCAGACAAAAATGAGATGATCGCCCTTCTCCGGAAAGCTGTTGAGCGTGGGGTGACGTTCTTCGACACGGCAGAGGTCTATGGCCCCTTCATAAACGAGGAACTCGTGGGCCGAGCGCTGGCTCCATTTCGTCATGAGGTGGTGATCGCCACCAAATTCGGGTTTGGCACATCTGGTATTTCTGCTTTGGACAGCCGTCCGGAACATATTAAACAAGTTGCCGAAGCTTCATTAAGACGTCTCAAAACAGAGGTAATTGATTTATTCTACCAGCACCGCGTTGACCCAAACATCCCTGTCGAAGAGGTGGCAGGAACTGTCAGGGAGCTTATTAAAGAAGGAAAGGTGAAACACTTTGGTCTTTCCGAGGCAGGTGTGCAGGTAATCCGTCGCGCGCATGCTGTTCAGCCTGTTGCAGCACTACAGAGTGAATATTCTCTCTGGTGGCGGGAACCGGAAGCCGAAATACTGCCGGTACTCGAAGAACTTGGAATTGGCTTTGTCCCCTATAGTCCGCTTGGCAAAGGGTTTCTTACGGGGAAAATGGATGAAAATACAACCTTCGGCAAGACAGACTTCCGGAATACCGTTCCCCGTTTATCAGCAGGGAACCGGAAAGCAAATCAGGTCTTCGTAGATTTACTTGCCACCATTGCACAACGTAAGCATGCAACACCTGCTCAAATAGCCCTCGCATGGCTGCTGGCCCAAAAGCCATGGATTGTTCCGATTCCGGGTACCACGAAATTGTCGCGCCTGGAGGAGAACATCGGGGCAACAGCCGTGGAACTTACGAAGGATGATCTTCTTGAAATTGAAACTGCTTCATCAAAACTTAAAGTGCAGGGTGACCGGTATTCGGAAGGTTCTGCAAAATTGATCAATCGCTGATCTTTCCATTTTCTGCGCCCGGGTGGCAGCAGCATCAGATTCGTGGTCTGCCTGAATTCTGTTCCTTCCGGTATTTTGCCAGGTTGATCAGCAGTACGCTGACCAGGATCACAACCAGTCCGCTTACCTGGAGCAGGGTCATGTGTTCGCCTGCGAAGAATACACCCAGCAATACGGCGATCACGGGGTTTACATACGCATAGGTGCTCACCTGCGAGGCAGACCTTACGTGCAACAGCCACACATAGGCGCTGTAGGCAGCCAGTGATCCGAAAAATATCAGGTACAGAAGCGACAGCCACGCACCGGTGGTCACGGACTGCCATTCAAATCCATTCCATTCCCGGGTTAATAAACTTCCCAGGAAAAATGCACCTCCTGCTGCCAGCATCTGCCAGGCCGAGCTGAGGGTGGTTGATCCCGACGAGTGATATTTTATATAGAGCGATCCGCCCGCCCAGCTGATGGTTCCAAAAAGGAGGATGGACAAACCGATAAGTTCATTTCCGTTGTGAGCTGAAAACACTGCATCCGCAACCTTCTCGCCAAACATAAGCACAACCCCGACAAAACCAAAAATCAGCCCTGCAATAATGGAACGACTGGTGAAATTTTCCCTCCATTTTGGGACATCCAGAATGATAAACCAGAATGGTGAAGATGAAATCAGGACAGCGACCATGGAGCTGGGAAGCCATTTTTCCGCCCAGATCACCGCGCCGGTGCCACCCAGCAACAACATCAGCCCGCTGATGATGGCAGGTTTCAGCTGCTTCCATCCCTGGGTCCGTTCCCCCTTAAGCAGGCACCAACCCAATAACAATATCCCTGCGGTTAAAAACCGGAATGCACCCTGGATCATGGGCGGAATGTACTTAACCGCTATCTGTATGAAAAAATAGGTCGATCCCCAAACCAGGTAAACCGTGGCAAAGGCAATAATGACCATTACAGGTGTTGGGACACGCCATGGCGTGTCCCTGCCGGTGGCTTTATTTTTTGTCAAGGGTGCATTGTATTCCTGCTTTATGACATACCCCCATGATGGTTTCCACCGCCGTGCCGGTGGCCTGTTTCGCCGGGTCGCCCGGGGGCGATGCAGAGACGGTGATCTGCGACAGGCCGTTTGCCAGCGAATCAACCTTCAGGGTTACAGTAAACGTTTTAACTTTGAATTCCACCGAATTTTCCGCATTTTTCCTGCTGGTGATCTGGTATTTCGGATTTGATTTCAGGGT
>CAIKNA010000033.1 GCA_903828645.1 uncultured Bacteroidales bacterium | reverse complement strand
CCGTTCCGCATCAGCTCCAGGAACGTGGGATCGGTTGCGATTTCCTGGTGATTCGGATTCGTCAGGTCATATTTCTCTGTATGAAGGAACATGGAGGACCAGACACTGCTGGTCGTGACCGGCCCCACAACAAGCGGATAGGCATTCGTGGTATCATGGTTTCCTGACGGGTTATAAAGAACACCGCTGGGGTACCGGTTGCTCTCCCCATTGGTGAGGGCAGTTTTCTGGCTGAAAGTAAGACCCCGGTCAGGGGAAAAGGCAGTCACGATGTCATCCCCCGTGGCAAGCGGAACGATTGTCCCTTTGTCATTGCCCCGGTGGGTGAACATGATCGTGTTCAGATCCTTGTTATAGGTCAGACAGGTCTGGTAATTGAGAAGACCTCCGAAGATATTCCGGGCACTTCCGATGAGGTTTTTTTGCAGATAAGGATAAGAAGGATTTTTGACTCCGGAAAGGTAAGTCGTGGTTGGGCAGACATAGCTGCTGGGCGATTCCTTTTCGATGAAACTCCTGTCATGAATTGATGTGGCTTTGGCACGCAACGCGGATTTTCTGTCACTCCGCTGGGCAGCGGCAGGAAACATGATGACGGCCATGAAGAAAAAGAGGATAATTTTCCGTTTCATACTTTTAACTTTTTTGGTGATGATGATTTCGTTCACAGGTGATTTTCACGCTGAAGAAGGATCACGGAAATCATGTTGTAGTAAAGGTACGAATTTATATATAAAAAAATAATATTCTGTAAATATTCCGGCGTCCTTTCCCCTTAACAGGCGCGCGTCCTCCTTCGGAGGATAAATTTGTAACGCGTCACGTGTCACGTTTTTCTAAGATCTCGGCTCCCGGATTTCAGATTTGTCTTCCTTGTGTATAACCGGGAATTTTTGTATGTTTGGGGTATGCAAGTGAATAGTTGAAGGATTATTGAACAATTGGATTTGGGCCGGATAACCGCAATGCGATTATTCATGCGGTAGGGGTAGTAGGATAAATTCAAAAAGTAAATTATGCTCTTAATCATTTTGAGTGGGTAACATAGTATTGTAATTTTCTTAATTTTCTCTAAAGAACCCAAAATCGCATGATATTAACCAACAGAAAAATTGAACATGAAAAAACTTACTTTTATTATTGCACTGTTTCTGCTTTTTAACAATGCAATGTTTGCACAGGTAGCCATCAATTCGGATGCCTCATTGCCCGATAATTCAGCTATGCTGGATGTGAAATCAACCACCAAAGGGATGCTTGTCCCCCGGATGACCATTTCCGACCGCAATGCTATTAGTAACCCCGCAACAGGATTGCTGGTCTTTTGCACCGACAACAATGCCTATTACACCAACAAGGGGACACCGGCTTCACCAAACTGGATTATGACAAGTACACAGTGGCTTCAGAATGGCAACGATATATGGTATTCTGCTGGTAAAATCGGGATCGGAAGCATCAGTCCGGCCTGGACAGTGGATGTAGCCGGGGATATTAATTTTACCGGCACCCTCCGGAAGAATGGTGTTGCTGTTGTCACTGGTGTTTCAACCGTTACCGCAACTTCTCCTTTGAGCAGTTCAGGCGGGTCAGGTCCCAATATTACTATTTCCCAGGCCAATGGAACCAGTCCGGGGTTTCTATCTTCGTCAGACTGGAATACTTTTAATAACAAGCAAAACACTTTGACCCTGGGCAATGTCACCTCCGGTGATATGACCATTACCGGAGGAAATGGAGCAGTGGTTGGAACAGGTCTCGGACTAACCATCAACAAGGGATCAATGACTTCATCTGATATGACCATCACAGGCGGGACCAATGCCGTCCTGGGTTCAGGAACCGCTCTGGCCATTAAAAAAGGAAACCTCACGGAAGTTACTTCTTCGGTGCTGACAATTACTTCTGGCTCCAATGCCGTGCTCGGAACCGGAACAACAATCCAGGTTCAGCAGGCAGGAGCATCCCAATCGGGTTACCTGGGCAGCACCGACTGGAACACCTTCAACAACAAGGTAAGCAGCCAATGGCTGACCAACAGTTCAAATATATATTATAACCTTGGCAATGTTGGCATTGGAACAACAAATCCCACGTACAAACTGGATGTTTCAGGTGCTGGTCACTTTGCGACCGGGGTTACAGGTAACAATACGACACCCTATACGGCTGCTGTATTTGGAAACAATTCTGCCGCGGATCATGATTATGGCATTTACGGGATTAGCAATACCTCGACAGGTATTGCAATATATGGTTACGCTAACAGCGGATTAGCGGGGTATTTTAGTGGGAACGTAACTGTTTCCGGTATTATTCAACCCGGAAATATCAAGTACAACAATGGAACAAATCTACTACACACCATTGGCGAAAGTTACGGCGGTGGTATTGTGTTTTATGTATATGATGGCGGACAGCACGGATTAATTGCACCAACCAGCGATCAAAACGTAGGAATCAGATGGTACGGTGGTTCTAATACATATACGCGTGCCAGGGCAAATGGTGTTGGTGCCGGATTAAAAAACACCGCAATAATCATTGCCAATCAGGGACCAGTTGACGGGAGTGGATTTGCAGCCTCTATGTGCAGCGACTATTCAATAACTGTAAATGGCGTTACTTATGGCGATTGGTATTTACCCTCAGAAACTGAATTATATTTATTGTACTTACAAAGAAGTGTCGTTGGCGGGTTTGCAGCTGGCGGCTATTGGAGTTCAACTGAGATCAATCAAACCAGTGCGTGGGTCCAGTACTTCGACGATGGCAGTCAGTTCTACTACCCTAAGGACTACACTTACCATGTGCGGGCTATTCGGGCTTTTTAACCTCCTGCCTGCCGACAGTCTGGGCTTTTGATTTTCGATCTGAATTAAGAACTTGTTGAAACTCTTAACAGGCGCGCGTTTTAAACGCGTGCCTTCGCTTTTACAAGAAGCTATTCTCCTCTCAGTGTAGTTCTGGGTCTTCTCGGAGGTCCTCTGTGTAACCTTTTTTATTTTCAGATCTCGGCTCTCGGATTTGAGATTTGTCTTCCTTGTGTATAACCAGGAATATTTGTATGTTTGGGGAATGCAAGTGAATAGCTGAAGGGCTTTTTGAACTATTGGATTT
>CAIKNA010000032.1 GCA_903828645.1 uncultured Bacteroidales bacterium | reverse complement strand
CCCATCTGTCAGCCCCTGAAAAATAATTGAATCCCCCCGTGGCTTAAAATCCGCTATTAGCAAGCGTTTGAGGTTAGTTCAACGCCGGGCTTTTATGCAGTGAAAAACTGCATTAAGCCCTATTTGTTAGCAAAAGTTAATTTTAATTCCCATACAGGCTTTTTTCCAAAAATTCCTTTGGGCTTTTCATTTGAATAATTTCATATATAGCTTTATTTTTATCAATGCTGTTTTTATAATAACTCTCCACGATCCGAAATCCAAAATAGTATCCCAAATCAGCCGGCACTCCATCTTCAACTCTGTCTATGTTATACATCCAATTATCCGTATTTTCATTATTTTCAAGAGCATTTTTTAACTTGCTCCAAAGATCATGCTCATGTTTATCCCCATAATCATAAAGATAATGATTTGGTTTCACTCCAGTGAAAAACTCTGCCAGAAAATCTGCTGAACCCTCAATAAGGCATCTGTTTAACAATTCAGAATTATTGAAGTCTGCGTTAACCTGAAGATCATGAATGGTTTCATGTGCAACTACAAATATTATGTTTTCCTGAACATTTGTATTAATAGCCAGCACTTTGCTCCAGATGCCTGTTCCAAATTCAGAAAGGTCTACTTGTGTTGTTGATGCGATAATTTCTGTGCCAATAATAAGATAGTTCTTTAAAGCAGTTCCGCCGCATTGTAATGGACTGATCAGAAAGCAAATTGTCAAGGGTTTATATTCAGGAAGGTACTCCTTCAATTCAGTAAAAAACAATTCAATTCTGTTTTGAATATTTTTAACTTCTAAGGTGTTATTTCGCACGCTTTTAAAGAACTTAGGTTGTTTACTAATTGAGTTTACGAAATCCTGTGGTGTATAGTTGTATTTGCTAATAAACTCCTTAAACCCAGTTGTCCCTTTTTCAAAATACAAACTGCGTAAACAATAAACGCTGTCTTGATAACTAGTGCATTTTTTAAGATGGTCAAAAGCATCCCAAAAATGGTCAATGTCCTGTGTTAGCAATAAAGTGTGGTTCTCTTCAATAGTATTTTTATTTGTTTGTGCGAGCGCTATTATTGAACAGAACATAAAAGAAACCACAATTAACTTTCGCATCTTTATATTTAATTTTTGCTAACGTTGCAGTTAAGCCCTTTTGCGGTAGTTTCAGGATTACGTTGACAAACCCGGTAGAATGCAGCATGGTGATTAGTTGCTGTGTTAGTGGCCGTTAATGTTATAAATTTTTTATTCTAGCAGAAAGCCAATTTTTTATCCGATCAAAATTCGATTTTCCTTGCGCTATTTCTATAACAAATTCGAATTTCTCAACCTGCGTCGCACTGATATCAAAGTTATACCTCAAAAGAAAATATCTCATCAGAACATACCCAATTCTTTTGTTTCCATCAATAAATGGGTGATTTGATATAAGACTTTCAATAAGTGCTGCCGTTTTTTCAGTCGTGGAGGGATAAAGTTCTTGCAGATCGAAGGTCATGAATGGTCTGTTGATTGCCGATTCAAGTGCGTTATAGTCCCTAATTCCATGAATTCCGTCAAACTTATCGATGAGAATATCATGAATATTAATGACTTCTTCGATTTTGATCATCTTGCAAGCTTTTCAAGAAGTTCCCGATCTTCTTTAAATATCTGTTTAAGATGTCTTAAAGACTCAAAATCTTTCTTTGACTTGTTTTCAACTTCTTTTAAATAGGAGAGGATATCAGTTAAAAAGTCGTCAGGGACCTCTTGAATAACGCGATTGATTTCTTTTCTCAAGTCTTTAGTGGCCATAGTCTCTGAGTTTATACAAAGATACAAAAGATTTTTTCAAGTGCGGAAAGCAAGTTCGCATGGACATTAACGCTTTGGCGGCAGCCGTACTGTGGGTTTTGCTTGGTGAAAATTCTCCTTATCAACAAACATTTATAGGGTTGGTTAACAACTGATTTCAGAATCACCCTGCTTTACGGTTGACGGCTGTGTTAGGCCACGTGGCTTTTCTTTAAATGGCTTAGTAACCCATTAATGGATAGATCTTCATCAATTGTTGGCCAGTGAATTCCATAACCTGAAGGTGAAACGTGGAAATTATTCCGTTCATTATCATCAGCCTTAGCCAATTTGTCAGAAATTTCTTTCACGTTGAAGAAGTATTGTTGATCATTAAGTATCAAAACCAGTTTGTCTTGTTCGAAATAAACTTTATTTATTTTGTATGTTTCCATGACTTAAACGATTTTGAAAAATTTATTCCATTCTGAAACGATATACTCAAAATGTTCATAAATGATTTTTTTGATCTCTCTTTTTGCCTGAGGAGTGAAATGGAAGGAAAAGGCTTCTGTAATTTCAAAATTTTCAATATCAATCCAGAATTTTATTTCCATGTCAGCTTTTTCTGCGTGAACATGAATTGGCTCCTGGCTCTCATTTGAGTAGAAAAAGATTCTCCAGCCGGCAATTAAAAGAATAGTAGGCATTTTTTATTTCAAAGGTACAAAGTATCATGTCAAATGGCAAATGTTACTTATATTCTTGGTTATTAGTATCCTATCCATGGGGCCTAACGTTGCAGCTAAGCCCTATTACGGTAGTTTCGGGATCGCGC
Organism: uncultured Bacteroidales bacterium; assembly: GCA_903828645.1. Classification (GTDB taxonomy): domain Bacteria; phylum Bacteroidota; class Bacteroidia; order Bacteroidales; family FEN-979; genus CAIVAT01. Next base: position 2,480 of record CAIKNA010000032.1, on the reverse strand, counting down.
TGACGATCCCGATAGAATGCAGCATGGGGCTTTGTTGCTGTGTTGAACTAAACCTCCGGTAGCTGAAGCCATGTAGCTAAATTAGATATAATTCGTACAAATGCTCATAACCTAACCTAAAAAGTTATGAGCAAAAACATGATTGAAGAAGCAAGGGAGGCTGTGGAAGGCTTCGCTGGCTTATACGAAAAAACCGAGCAAAGGTTGTCCTTGACCGGGTACTCTGGTTCTACCAGTGAAAATTATCTTCGTGAACTGGCCAGGATCAGCCTTCAATTCGGGACCATCCCGGATAATCTGGCCGAGGAACAAATAAACAGCTACCTTCAGGGTCTCACCAACCGTTTCACCAAGCAGCAGGGGACATTCAAGATGGCGGTTTGGGGACTGCGATACTATTTTCGTAAGATAAGAAACCAGCAAACCTCCATCGCCTTGCCGGTAATCCGGCGCACAAAAGACCTGCCTGTAGTATTGTCTCAGCAGGAATGCCGACGTCTTTTCAAGGCAGATGATGATTTACGGCATCGTTTGATGCTGATCACAATGTATTCAGCCGGACTCCGAGTAAGCGAACTATGCCGGCTGAAGCCCTGTGATATTGATTCAGACCGCAATCGGATCCACATCAAACAATCGAAAAACCACAAGGATCGTTATGTCGTTTTGTCATCGCTCCTGCTTGTGGGGCTGCGTAAATACTATCAGCAATACAAACCTGAAGTGTATCTGTTTAACGGAAACCGCAAAGGAGCCCCAATCAGTACTGAGGGGGTGAGGTTTATCCTGCAGCAGGCTGTGAAAAAGGCTGGTATCATCAAACCGGTTACGCTTCATACTCTTCGCCACAGTTTTGCCACTCATCTTTTAGAAGAAGGGCTTGACCTGTTCACACTCAAAGAACAAATGGGACATACGCGCATCACCACTACCATGACCTACGTACATATCGCCCAGGTGATGCCCAAGGTTGCCTTCAGTCCGCTCGACAGGCTCTACAGCAAACATTGAAAGTTGCCCTGCACGAGGTGGCAGATATTGTTTTACGCTATGGAGAACAATACCTTGTCTCTCGCCGGGTTCCCTTGCGTCACCAAAAGGTACTGGATGACATTGTATCTTGCCATACGGCCGCGATGGGCGGACATGTGTATGCCTGTGATAAGTGTGGAAGCATCCGGGTAGCATTTAACAGCTGCCGTAACCGGCATTGTCCCAGATGCCAGTCGGTTGACCGGGAAAGATGGATAATCAAACGGGAAGAGGATCTTCTTCCTGTACGGTATTTTCATGTGGTGTTTACTTTGCCAGATAAGCTCAATCCGTTGTGTTTACAGCACCCTTCAGCGATGTATAACATACTGTTTTCATCAGCATGGGAGACCATGGAAGCCTTTGGCTATGACTACCGTCACCTTGGAGCAGCCACCGGCATGACCGCCGTATTGCACACATGGGGACAAACACTGGTATTGCATCCACACCTTCATTGCATTGTTCCTGCAGGTGGCTTGACCGTTCAGGGAAAATGGAGGCATACCAAGCAGGAAGGAAAATACCTTTATCCACAACAGGCTTTGAGCAGTGTCTTCAGGGCAAAGTATGTTGAAAAACTCCGCAGGTGGATAAAACAGGAGAATATTCCGGTGGATAAAACCCTTTTCAAGGAATTGTTTCGTAATTCCTGGGTAGTTGATGCCAGGGAACCATTTGAAAAGGCAGAAAACGTCATCGAATATCTGGCTCGATATACACATAAGGTTGCCATCTCAAATCACAGGCTCGTGTCGATCGACAATAATACCATTGTTTTCCGCTATAAGGACTATCGTGACGGTGGTCAACAAAAAATAATGTCTCTCGGTGCAACTGATTTTTTGCAGCGGTTCTGCCTTCATATTCTCCCATCCGGGTTTGTCCGTATCCGTCACTATGGCATATTATCCACCCGTCGTAAAACACAATGTCTGGAAGATGCCAGGTGTAGCCTGGGTGTTGCAGCACCTCAGAAACAACCTACTGACTGGAAAACCATAGCATTCAAACGACTTGGATTTGATCCCGGCCGTTGTCCGTTTTGTGGCGAGGGAAAAATGGTGATGATTGAAAAGCTTGCACCGGAACGAGGACCACCTAAATCAAATTTTAATCTGATTAAAAGAGATGGGTTTTAAACATCATACAGCCAGCGCAAACGACGCTCTAACTCAGGGGCCCGATACCGCTTTGTCTGTCATAATAATCATAGACAGTATGACACCTTTTGAACGTCTAAAATGCTTCTCTCAATCACTTTTATATTCTAATTTTTGTCTACAATTAATGCCGCCTCGATCAACAGTCCATTATTTCCCCATCTGTCAGCCCCTGAAAAATAATTGAATCCCCCCGTGGCTTAAAATCCGCTATTAGCAAGCGTTTGAGGTTAGTTCAACGCCGGGCTTTTATGCAGTGAAAAACTGCATTAAGCCCTATTTGTT
>CAIKNA010000031.1 GCA_903828645.1 uncultured Bacteroidales bacterium | reverse complement strand
GCAATGGATTCAATACACTCGTCAATGGAATCTATTACATCAACAATACCTGGGCGTTTTCTTCCGGTAATCCGGCCGCAACGATGTTCTGGACCTCCACGCAGGCCGGCAGCAACCCAATCGCACGAGGGCTGAATACAATCAATCCCTCCGTTTCGATGTATGAAAGTTCCAAGGCCAACGCATTTCCCGTAAGGTGTGTGAAGGATTAAGCGAGTCCTGCTTAAACTTCTCAGCAGATATAATTTTCCTTCAATAATCACAAACTGCTAAATATGATTTTACAGGCAACTTTTCAGGTTTTTCCGGGTCTACTTAAGCATGTTCCGGACTCATATTAAAAATGTACCAAATTTGGTTTGTTAGGTCGGGGAAAATTATTAACTTTGTGTCATAAAATGATCTTTACTATTTATTCTGAAATGTTTAGAACAAAGAAATCCATAATTTTCATCATATCATTTCTGTTTTTGATTTCGTTCAGTTTTTCAGCATTTCCAGAAGGTTCAAAAGAACTAAACTTTTCAGTTACAGGGAATAACCCCAACATTGTTTTCTATCTATGCAATGACCGCATAAACCACTGTAATCCTGCACCATATAACGGAAACAGAACCCAGTTTGCGGTTTATAATTGTGACGAATATGAACGGCTCTATTTTGTCACATTAAACAGCGATGAAATAGTTTACATGGGTTTTAAAGGAAATACAAATATTTCATTCCGAATAAAACAAAATATTACTGGAACCCCAATTGTGTTTACTGAACAAAGTCTGCCTTCTACTGTCCAGACTGGTTATATTTCTACTTTGCCGCAAGCAAAAGTCGGACCTACTCAAATCCCTGGGAATACCGGTGGCTATGATGCACTTGAATTTTCCCCACATACAGCTGGTACCTATTTTATAGAATTTAACAGAAATAATGCTACAACAAATTTTGAGCTCACATTGCTTGATATAACGATTTACGATCCGACTATAAGCCTGGTAAAACCCGGCAGATTATATTCCCAGGCTTGGCAATGGTCCGGAAATGGATATTCCGGCTCAAATTATGTTTATACGACTGATTCGATAATTACTTCTGCTACCTTCAACAATTTGCAGGGAGGGGTTTGGGTTCAGTTTTGCAACATTTCCGGTTGCGGACCGATCACCGGCAACAATTTTAATCAAACACAAAAATCCGTTCCAAATCTGAATACATATTATCCACAATATAAAATATTTTTAAATTCACCGGATCCCGACAATGCACTTTTCCCTCCCGCTGTTGTATTGGGATCCATCAACAACACTCCTCCCGACAACCCTTACGGGGTGCAAAATTGTGATGGTCACATCGTTTTTCATTTTAAAGTCAATAAATCAGGAAGCGCTGAGGTACAATTATCTTTTCCTGCTCCGTATCAACCGGTAAAAGTTCCCGGGAATGTACTTTATGGATGGAATACCATAGAATGGGATGGAAATGATGGTTCTCTAACTCCAGTACCTGTCCCAAATAACATCCCGATAACTATTTCAATCACTTACCAGAATGGTCTTACAAATTTACCTCTTTTTGATGTTGAAACAAACAACAATGGTTTTCAGATAAGCCTTGTCGCTCCTACCGGCGCAAATCCTGAAATCTTTTACAACGATGTTTTAATAAACGGATCTGCTATACAAACCTGCCCGCCTTCAACAAGTTGCCATCAATGGGGCAACAATGTCGGAAATTTAAACACGATGAATACCTGGTGGTATAGCAGTTCCATTACTCAAGCCCTACCTGTCATGAATGAGTGGCGCAGTCCGCTAGCCCTGACTTTCGTAGGGAATGCGCTTTCCGTCTGTGCCGGCCCCCCGGGCCATTACATAGAAGTCGTTGCGGATCCCAACACAGAGGAATATCATTGGGAATATACAGGGACGGGGGGCACTTTCATTCCATCAAACACAACAACCACACCCAATGTTACCTTAAACCTTGCTTCCAGCGCAACTTCCGGCAGTGTAAAGGTTTGGGGTACCAATTTCAATTGCACTTCAATACCGGGGCCATCAACATATCTTACAGTTACGGTAAAACCTTCACCGGATGTTGTGGCAACTCCCGCGTCCCCCCTCACGATTTGCAACAATACCGCCGCCGTTATTGATCTCAATTCCACGGTTGGTGGTACCATTAACAATACAACTTTCAACTGGTCGGCACTCGCAAATAATCCGTCAAATGTCAATCCTTCAAATCCCAGCGGGAGTTCACTAAGCCAGATCAGCCAGATATTCTCAAATCTGGTGACCGCCCCCGAAGGTGTTGTTTTTGTTATTACACCTGTCAGCAATGGGTGCACAGGCGAGGCGTTCAGCTATCTGGTCAATGTCAATCCAACCCCCAATGTAAATTTTACGCCTTCCAGTTCCCAGGAAATATGCAGTGGCAGTGCATCTCCGATAATAAACATGTCCAGCAATGTTTTAACCGGTATCGGTTATGATTGGACAGTTACCTGCAATCCATTATTCATCAGCAACTGTCCTCCGGCCGGCAGTGCCAGTCTTTTTCCCGTAATCCCATCGGCCAGCCCGGTTAATCTTACCAATCAGGTTCAGGATGTGGTATTTCATGTGACGGCCTCAATGGCTGCTTCAGGAAATCAACTTTGTTACGGGCCTCCTTCAGATTTTATCATTCCTGTCGACACGCTTGTCGACCCCATCCTCCCGGCCTTCCCTGCTTATTGCCTGAACACGCAAGCCTTCCCCCTGGACACAGGCACTCCCCTCGGGGGAACATATACCCTGGCAGGTAACCCGATAACCTTATTCAATCCTGCCGTTCTCGGCATTGGCGTTTATCCCATCACTTACACTGTTGTGGATGGCAACGGTTGTATCGGGTCAGATGAAAAAGATATCACTGTTCAGGGCCTGATTACGCCAAGCCTGTTTGGAAATTCAACCGCATGCCTGGGTGTTTCAGAAGCCTTTATCACCGATCCGGGAAAGGATCCCGCATCGTATCAATGGTCTGTCGCCCCCGACGGAAACCTGCAGCCAGGGGCCAATCCATGGGTAGCGTCCATCACTTGGTCCTCAATAAGCCCCCCTGAAAAAACGATCACCGTCACCTATACCGATCCCAACAGCGGTTGTACAACCTCAACGACAACCAAAACAATCACTGTGAATCCATTGCCAACCCCCGCCATTGATGCCACCGGAAATTTCAATGCTTGCTTTTCAAAAGCTTATGTTTACACGACCCAGGCTGGTAAAACCAACTACAGTTGGAACGTTTCACCCGGGAATACGATCTCGTTTACGGATTACACGGCAACCGTTACCTGGAATGTAATCGGCAGTGAATGGATCGAAGTAAATTATTCTAATGCCAATGGCTGTACTGCAACAAGCCCGACACGGGTTGCGGTGGTTGTAAATCCCTCCCCGGTTTATGTCATGGCAGGCGCTTCGAGCGTTTGTGCAGGATCAACAACCATTTACAGCCTGCCCGCGCCTGCCACAGGAAACTGGAGCATGCCATCGGGGGGATCGTTTACCACACCTGCCAATAATGTCAATTCAGTCTCGGTCAGCTGGGCATCGGGAACATCCCCGGCTCAATCATCCATAACGGTGAATTACACAAATGCCCTCGGATGTGATGGAACGACCACAACCACTGTGGATATCCAGCCTCTTCCTGTTACAACCTTTACCACTCCCACTCCTTCACCGGTATGTCAGGATTCCCCGACACCTTCGATGTACACCGTTGATCCCGGAGGTGCTGCTGCCTCTTACCAGTGGCAGGTAACCCCGGCATCCTATGCTTCCATTGCGGATCCTACTGCCAACCCGGCTTCAATCACATGGAAATTGACAGGCAACACCGCGCAAACTGCCCTGCTGACGCTTACTGCCACTACTTCGGGAACCGTT
>CAIKNA010000030.1 GCA_903828645.1 uncultured Bacteroidales bacterium | reverse complement strand
TTGCAGCGGTCGGTGATGGAAACACGCAGGTAATTGATCTTTCTGTTATAGCGGTCGTACATATACCAGTTCCCCCTTGTGTATGGTTGTAATTCCGATCTCCACCTGCATGATCCCGTTGGCAATGGTGTAGGCATTGATGTGCGCCGATCCGTGGTATTCAATGGGAAAAACAGCTCCATCTCTCAGGATCACCGGGATCATCGATTTCCGGATCGATTTCCTGCGGCTGAAATCGACCCCCATCGGAAGAGTCAATACCAGGGGTGCCGTGTTGCAACCCATCATCCGGCGAAGAAAAGGCCTGACCATCATCTCAAATAAAACAAACGATGAGACAGGATTCCCGGGCAACCCGAAAACGAAACGGTTATCCCTGCGGCCAAACACAGTTGGCTTACCCGGCTGGATGGCGACACTTTTAAACAAAATTTCAATACCGGCCTCCTGCATGATTGCCGGGACAAAATCAAAATCACCCATTGAAACCCCACCTGTAAGCAGTACCACCTCGTTATCTGCAAGGGCAAGGTCTATGATTTCGCGCAATGAGGAACCTTCATCAGGCACAATACCGTAATATGAAGGCAATGCAGGAACTGCCTTTACCTGGGCTTCCAGTTGCAGGGCATTGGAATTCCTGATTTGTGCCATCCCGGGAACTACCCCTGGTTCAACAAGTTCATCACCGGTAGAGATGATGCCGACCCTGGGAAACCTCGCCACCAAAGGGTTGATGACTCCGACTGCAGCCATTACAGCCACATGGGCCGGGGTAATCTGAATACCTTTTTGCAATACAACGTCTCCCATCCGGATGTCCTCTCCCCGGTAACAGATATTTGTTCCTGTGTTTTCACAGCTTACCCTGACCAGCTTTTCACCGGCCATTTCGGTCTCTTCAACCATGATCACTCCATCGGCTCCTGCCGGAACCATAGCCCCGGTCATAATTTTGGAACACTGGCCGGAAAGGATGTTTTTTTTTGGAACTGCCCCGGCCGGGATGGTCTCGATCAGTTGTAGCAGTGCAACATCCTGTAAACCTGTTTTTTGGAAAATTTCAGACAACCGGCAGGCATATCCATCCACGGCCGACTTGTCAAACGGAGGCATGTCCATGTCGGAAAAGAGGTCTTCTGCAAGAATCCTGCCTGAAGAATCAGATATCGGAACCTGTTCCCCCTCCATTGTTAATGGCTGGGATAGTACGATTTTCAGGGCATCTTCAAATAATATCATTTCGATTTACGATTTACGATTTACGATTATTGTACTTCGTTAATTAATGATAAATCTTACTGCTGTTGCTTTAAAATGCACCCAGCAGGTGTTGCCCGCCCTGAGGCCGAGTTTTTCAAGTGAATCGCGGGTGATGAGTGCGTGCAATTCAATTCCGGTATTGATGGTAACGTCAATGCCCCCTGCGTTTGGTACTATTTCTTCGATTATCCCTTTGAAATTATTGGTGGCGCTGGTCTCAACCGGCAGGGTCGACAACAGGATATCCTCCCCGCGGATAAGGATAAAACCCTCCCCGCCGGGTACATCTGTAACGATGCGAACCCGGATATTGTTGCATATATAAGCAAAAACAACCTGATCTTCCGTCACCAGATTTGCCGGGAAAAAATTTTTAACTCCGATGAAATTGGCCACAAATTCAGATTTCGGATGGTGGAACACGTCGGCAGGAGTTCCGGATTGTATGATCATGCCTTTGTGAATGACAGCGATCTTTGTTCCCAATGAAAGCGCCTCTTCGTAATCGTGGGTAACATGCAGGATGGTTTGCCCCTTTCGGTGAATGGCCCGGAGCAACCTGCGCAGGTCACCCTTCAGCCTGGTGTCGAGAGATGAAAGTGGCTCGTCAAGCAGGAGGATCGAAGGTTCCTGTATAAGCGTGCGGCCCAGGGCCACCCGCTGAAGTTCCCCGCCCGACAGCGTTCCAGGTCTCCGCGCAAGCAATTCCCCAATCCCGAGTTCATTTGCGATGGCTTTTACTTTTGCATGTTTTTTCTCTCTTGAAAGGCGAGCGCTGTGAAGTGAATAGCCAATATTCTCCCCGACTGTGAGATGGGGAAATACGGCATGATCCTGAAAAACGAGTCCGATTCTGCGGTTCTGGATTTTTTCACAGGTAATATCCCTGCCATCGAGAAACATATACCCGGAATCAGGAGCTGTAAGCCCTGCAATGGTCTCCAGTACCATGGACTTGCCTGCTCCCGACTCGCCAAGCAGGATGAAATAGTCTCCCCGCTCGACGAGGAATGATACATCCTGTAAGGAAAAATCAGCAAATCGCCTGGAGATGTTCCGCAGTTCCAACATCATTTTTTTTCTTTCGCCAGCCATCGCAAAACAATAAACAGTCCCAGGGATATCATGATGAAGAGTACTGACACAGGCCTTGCATATTTCAGCCCGAAAGAGCCGAACCGTTCATAGATCAGCACCGGGGTTACCATCGGATGGTAAGCCACAACGATCACCGCACCGAATTCACTCATCCCGCGGGCAAACATCAGGATAAGCCCGGATAAAATGTTTCGCCATGCCAGCGGGAGGGAGATAGTGAAAAACACACGGCGAGGGGATGCTCCAAGGGTCAGTGCAGCCTTTTCAAGCCGTACCGGAACACCGGAAAATCCATCCCTGGCAGCATTAATGAGGTAGGGGATGCTGACAAAGGCCATTGCAATGGCAATCCCGGAAGGATGCCCGACAAAATTGAGGCCGAAGGCTGACCCCATCTTCCCGAGGGCCGATTCGCGGGAAACAAAACCCAACAGGGCAATTCCTGCCGCCGAATGGGGAATTACAACCGGCAGGTCGATGATACCGGTAACCAGCTTTTTCAACGGGAAATTTTTCCTGGCCAGAAGGTAGGCCAGGGGGATTGCCGCAACCGAAAAAATCAGGGTTCCGGCCAGGGATGTGTAAATAGTAAGCCAGATGCTATCCCTGACTTCCGCCTCGCGGGCTGTTTCAAACACCTGTGCGGGAGTTGTGTTCAGGAACATCCCGGCCAGCGGTGCTACAATAAAAAGCAGCACCAGCGAACCAAGGAGGATGAAGGTTAGTTGTATGGAGGTGAAGCGGGTTGACAAATTAATTCGTAACCGTAGGTTATTTTTTAGCGAAAGGTTTCAGTTCATCCGGCAGGAGATCGTATCTTGGGTTTTTTTGGGGAATCATCGAGGGCTGACCATCCTTTTCAAGGATTTTGATCCCCTCTTCCTTTGAAAGCATAAACTGGAGGAAGGCGAGTACAACCGGCTTGTTATGTGTCGTATTGAGCATGGTAACGCCATAGATCATGGGTTCGCCTTTCATCATCGTTTTTTGCCCCGGCTCCTTGCCATTTACTGAGACTGTGGCAGTGCTGTAAAGATCGGCAAATTTCGGTTCCTTCAGGTTCACCTCGTCGGGAAGCACAAGGTATTTCAGGTTGTGCTGGATGGCAACAGATTTATAAAGAAAAATATAATCGACCGATTGGGATTCAAGGACTGCCAGCAGATCAACCTCTTTCGGGCGCATATAGTTCTCATCCTTGGCAGTGAGAAGGTTTGACAGGCCTGGTTTCTGGTAGAATTTTTCAGCAAGTTGCATGGTCATGACCGTACGATAGCCGCAGGGATCAGCATTGGGATCGGCGCGTCCGTATGCGACATCCTTTTTCTGCAGTATGTCGTACCAGTTTTTGTCATTGATCTGGTCTGCATATTTCGACTTTTCCGTGTACACAATGCACATCTCGTTGGAAACAAACTTGATGTTCCAGTCGGAATATCTTGGGATCAGCATGTTGTCGATCACCTTATAGTCGGATGATGCAAGAATGTCGCAGGGTTTGTCGAGATCCGTGATTTTCCGGGCACATTCAACACTGCCGGCAGATTCCAGAAGGATGTTGACATCAGGGTGAATTTTTTTAAATGCAGCTGAAATTTCCTTCATAGGCACCGAAAGGCTGCCTGCATGAAAAATGATGAGGTCGCCTTTCAGCGTCTGCTGTGGCACTTGAGCATGTGTAAAGCCAAGGGCCAAAAGTCCGAGACATAAGGTAAACAGTGTTTTTTTCATGATCTTCATTTTAATGGTAAATTTATTTGTTTAATTCCTGGATAAATTTTTCAAAGCCTTGTTGGATATGATTATCGACGTTATTGTGGAAAGCATCGAAAGCCCTTACCAGTCGTTTTCCCTCCGCGGTAAGCGATGTGTGCCCGCCATCACTTCCGCCGCGTTGTTTTTCAAGCAACGGGAATCCGAAAAACTTCTCGATCTTCATCAAATTTCCCCAGGTCCGGCGATAGGTGTAACCCAACTCATCACAGGCAGCCTTCATAGATCCCTTCTCCTCGATCAGTTTGAGCATCTGCCATTTGCCATCCCCAAGGATTCCGGCTTCCTGCTCATCCGACAGCCAGATTTTATAATGAAGATGGATATTTGATAACTTGTCGCTGAATTTTGATTCCATGATGTTGTAATTTTTACAAAAGTAGGGATTTAGGCGACATGCACCAGGTGACCTGTCCGGAAAAATTTTCAAAACCGGCCAATATGGTTACTTTTGCAGACCAAACAATTTGCTTCTCAACACATACAACCAATGGCCGCACCTAAAAAAAACACCCGCATCCTTATTTTACTCTTTGTCGGAGTGCTCATGGGCGCATTGGATATTTCGATCGTGGGGCCGGCCATTCCCTCCATTGAAAAAGCCCTGCATGTTGCTGCGAGAGACCTGAGCTGGATGTATTCGATCTATATCCTTTTCAACCTTGTCGGGATTTCGCTCATGGCCAAGATGTCAGATACTTTTGGCAGGCGCTGGATCTATGTTATCGCTGTTGCCATATTCGGAGTTGGGTCGCTGGTGGTCTCCATATCGCATGACATTACATTGCTCCTTGTCGGCAGGGCTATCCAGGGATTTGGATCAAGCGGTATTTTCCCGGTGGCCAGTGCCGTGATCGGCGATGTTTTCCCCGTTGAAAAACGTGGAAGGGCGCTCGGCCTGATTGGCGCGGTATTTGGCATCGCCTTTATCCTGGGTCCGTTCATTGCCGGATTTATGCTGCTTTACTTTGAATGGAATGTTTTGTTCCTGATCAACATCCCGATCGCAATTCTTATCATCTTCTTTGCCGTGAGGATGTTGCCGTCAGTCAGGCTTGAAAAAAAACCGGACATTGACTGGACCGGAATCATTATGATGGCCGTTGTTCTGACAAGTTTCACTCTTGCCCTGAACAACATTGATACAAAAAATATCCTGGAAAGCCTGGGTTCATGGTCTGTTTTGCCATATGTTCTGCTGACCCTCCTGCTTGCACCGATCCTGCTGATGGTCGAAGGGGCCGCGCGTGAGCCGGTACTCAATGTAAAACTATTCAAGGCGAGGCAAGTTCGGATCGTTGGATTTATTGCCTTCGGGCTGGGTCTTTTTCAGTCGACCATTGTTTTCCTGCCAAAACTGGCTGTTGACCTGTTTGGCGTCGTACCATCGAAGGCCAGTTTCATGCTATTGCCGGTGGTAGTAGCTACCGCGTTGGGCTCTCCGCTGGGGGGGCGCATGGTTGATAAAATCGGTTCAAAAATCATTATTGTCTCCGGGCTCATCATTGCATCGGTCGCCCTGTTTTTACTCAGTTTGCTTACAAAAAACCTGTGGCTCTATTATTCCGCCGAAGCATGCCTTGGCTTTGGACTCGCCATGCGGGCTTCCCTCAGTTACATCATGCTCAACGAGGTTCCTGTGATCGAACGGGCTTCGACACAAGGTATCCTTTTAATATTCATTTCGATTGGTCAGCTTACCGGCGCAGCGCTGATTGGGGCGATAGCGGCATCAACACCAGGCCGACCGACCGGATTTGGCATTGCATTCCTCGTGATGGCTTCACTCTCGACATCCCTCGTCATCCTGGCACTTTTTCTGAAAAACAGGAAACAGGAACTTGCCGGGAAGCAACTAATTTAGAATAATTGCAAATAAATCATTACCTTTGCAGCCTGAAAACGAATACCGATATGTGTATTTTTACATATCGGTAAAAATCTTTAATTTTGCCTTAAAACACGCTATATGAATAATGCCATATTTAACCTGGAACGTCCGCAGAATGAGCATACCCTGAGTTATGCTCCCGGGTGCAAAGAAAGGAAAGCCTTGAATGCCGAACTTGACCGGCTTAGTTCAGAAGTACAGGATATCCCGCTGATCATTGGGGGCAAGGAGGTTCGCACCGGGAAAACCGGGAAAGTTGTGATGCCGCACGACCACCAGCACGTGTTGGCCAACTATCACATGGCCGGCGAAGCGGAAGTAAAAATGGCGATAGATGCAGCCCTGAAGGCGCACAAAGAGTGGGAGTCCTTCCCCTGGGTCGACCGGGTCTCCATCACCCTGAAAGCAGCCGAACTGATTTCAAAAAAATATCGTTCGCTGGTCAATGCATCCACCATGCTGGGTCAGGGGAAAAGCGCCTACCAGGCTGAGATTGATGCAGCATGCGAGACCATCGACTTCCTCAACTTCAACGCTTATTTCATCACTGAGATTTACAAGGAGCAACCCCATTCCCAGCCCGGCATCATCAACCGCATTGAGTACCGGCCGCTGGAAGGATTTGTGTTTACTGTTACACCGTTTAACTTTACCGCCATTGCTTCAAACCTCAACATGGCTCCTGCACTCATGGGGAACACATCGGTATGGAAACCCGCCACGACATCTCTGCTTTCAAATTATTTCCTGATGAAGATATTCCAGGAAGCCGGGCTTCCCGACGGGGTTATCAATTTCATTCCCGGACCGGGCAGCATGATCGGCAGAACCGCACTCACACACCGCGACATGACGGGAATCCATTTCACGGGGTCCAATAACACCTTCAACAGTCTCTGGCAGATGGCTGCTCAGAACATGGCCGGCTATCGTTCTTATCCCCGCATCGTAGGCGAAACGGGCGGTAAGGATTTCATCTTTGTCCACCCTTCTTCCGATCCGCAGGAGGTATCGGTTGCCATTGTGCGAGGTGCCTTTGAATACCAGGGACAGAAATGTTCAGCTGCCTCCCGTGCCTATGTGCCTGAATCGATGTGGCCGGAGGTCAAATCACGCATCGGAGGGATGATCGGACAAATTACGGTTGGTGATGTCCGCGAATTCAGCCATTTTATGAATGCAGTGATCGATGAAGCTTCGTTCGACAACATCATGGGTTATATTGATTATGCAAGGAAAGCGAGCGATGCCGAAGTTGTTTTCGGAGGAACTGGGGATAAGTCAATAGGTTATTTTGTTCAGCCAACCGTGATTAAAACGACAAACCCCCATTTCAAGACCATGGAAGAGGAGATCTTTGGCCCGGTGATGACAATTTACGTTTACAAGGACAATGAATTTGAAGAGACACTCCATATCTGCGATCAGACTTCGCCGTACGGTCTTACCGGTTCCGTGTTTTCAAAGGACCGCGAAGCAATCAACAAGGCCTGCCGCATCCTGCGTTATGCCGCCGGTAATTTCTACTTCAACGACAAGCCGTCGGGTGCGGTGGTCGGGCAACAACCTTTCGGTGGTGCCCGCGGATCGGGAACAAATGATAAGTCGGGAAGTCACCTGAACCTGCTGCGGTGGACCAATCCCCGCACTATCAAGGAGACACTGATCCCATCAACAGAGTTTACCTACCCCTATATGAAGGTGGATAAATGCCATTAATAGTGACAACTGACAATTGACAAATGTCGGGGTGATGTACTGGCTGTCATCCGACCTTCTACAGGTTGATCTTCACACCGATTACGAGGCCAACATTGCCAAAATGATAGTTTGCTTTAGATACCTGGTCTGGTTGATCGTTCGGAATGGTATTGGGATAAGTGATGTCTTTCTTAAAATCCCACTTATTCTGCTTTGTGGTTCTTGAACCCATCTGATCAATGCCATTCATTGAATATTCAGTGTATTTGCCATGTACGGGAGAGTAACTGATTCCATCAACCTGTATTTCACCAAACAGGGAGAGCAGGTTGCTCAGTTTAAAATCGGTTCCAACGGCAGTCTGGACCCCGATAGCAATCCCGCCATAATTCCTGGCTTTTGATGCTATATCCGTTGAGGCAGTCGATTTCGACGGATAATTGTCCACAGAATGCGACTGGTTGTTTACACTATTCAAAACGCCCAGTTTGAGACCAATGCGGGCATATGGTGTAAGTTTGTCAAAAGGGAGTGACATTACAAAGGCAGGAACGATACTCAGCATCTGACCATGAGATTTGTTTTCATAGGTAGAACTGGTGTTGTCCATTGTTTGTTTGATCGTAAAACCATAGAAATAATCAACTCCCAATTCGATGCCAAAATGTTCATTAAAATGGTACCCGGCAGCCAGCACGAAAGGCAAACCGGTGCCATATCCCTGCTTTTTAGCACTCGTGGTGTAGCTGTTCGATGAAGAAGAAATTGAATAATTGGTTGAGTAGCCTGCTGCTGTACTGACAGAGATCCCAAGCCCCCCGCGGAGATAGATTTTTTGTGCATAGGAACTACCCGTTCCGAAGAGTAAAAGAACCGTGAGAAGAATTCCTGATGTTTTCATAATTTTCAGAATTAAGTGGTCGTTGTAAAAGTTATGTCAAAAATAAGAAAAAAAGTATAAAAACGGTTTTATTTTTCAGTTTATCACTTTTTTCTATAAAGAACAACAGGGAATCCTCATGATCGGTGAACCAGGGCAGGGGTGGCAGTGTTGCACCAACCCCGGGGTAAAAAGTCTTGAATTGATAACCGGCAGAGATTTATTCAACATAAACAAAAACCACTCAGGCACTTAGTACACCAAGTTGCACTTAGGATACAAACTTAGTGATTCTTAGTGTTCTTAATGCCTTAGTGGTTCAAATATTTCCATGTAAAAGCACACAAAAGCGCACTTATAGCACCTTCAATTTTTTTGCAAAATATTCATCATAGGCTCCCATGTCCAGCAATCCATGTCCGGAAAAATTAAAAAGGATTGTCTTTGCAACGCCTTCTTCCTTTGCAATGTTTGCCTCCTTAATTGCCTGGGCAATGGCGTGAGCTGTTTCAGGAGCGGGTATCATCCCCTCCGCACGCGCAAAGGTGACCGCAGCTTCAAAACTTTCGACCTGATCGACCGAGCGGGCTTCAATCAGGTTGTCTTTAAGCAGCTGGCTAACAATGGCCCCAGCCCCGTGGTACCGCAACCCCCCGGCATGTATGGCGGGAGGAATAAACTTGTGGCCCAGCGTGTACATCGGAATAAGCGGGGTCATGCCCGCTGTATCCCCGAAATCGTATTCAAATTTCCCATGGGTCAGTTTGGGGCATGAAGAAGATTCAACGGCAATGCACCGGGTCTTCTTCCCTTCCGTAAAATTGTATCTCAGAAATGGGAAGGATAACCCCCCGAAATTTGAGCCACCTCCGAAAGGGCCGATCACCAGGTCGGGGAAATCGCCCGTCATCTCAAGCTGTCTGACTGTTTCCAGTCCGATGATCGTCTGATGAAGTAAAACATGGTTCAGCACGCTTCCCAGCGAATACTTGGTGTCATCATTCGTCGCGGCAACTTCAATCGCTTCAGATATTGCCACACCAAGGCTTCCGGGACAATCTGGATCTTCGGCGAGGAAGGCTCGCCCGGCATTGGTCTCCATGCTGGGGGATGGAATCACCGATCCGTTCCACAAATTTATCATTGATTTCCTGTATGGTTTCTGGTGATAGCTCACCTTTACCATGAAAACCTTGCATTCGATGCCGAAAAAATTGGTGGCAAAACTCAGGGCGCTGCCCCATTGTCCGGCCCCGGTTTCTGTCGTCATTTTCTTGACTCCCTGTTTATAATTGTAATAAGCCTGCGGAATTGCGGTGTTGGGTTTATGCGAGCCGGGAGGGCTGACGCTTTCATTCTTGTAATAGATCTTTGCCGGAGTGTCGAGCATTTTCTCAAGATTATAGGCCCGGTGCAACGGGGTGGGGCGATATAGCCTGTATAGGTCGAGCACTTCATCAGGAATGTCGATAAAACGTTCGGTGGATACCTCCTGCTCGATTAGCGCCATAGGAAACAATGGTTCAAGGTCACCGGGCCGGATGGGCTCTCTGGTTCCGGGGTGCAGCAATGGAAGCAAAGGATTTGGCATGTCTGCCTGAATATTGTACCATTGTTTCGGCATGTCGCATTCGCTCAATTGAATTCTTCTGTTTTTTGTCATGGTTTTTGTTTTTAAGGTTAAAAAAAAGGCCTGCCATTTTGCCGGCAAGCCATCCATGTACAATGAAAAAAGGCCTGCCGTTTGTAAACAGCAAGCCTTTCAGTGATTTTTTCAGATAAGGAAAACTTTGATGTTTACGCGCTGTTTATTACAGGGCGCCACCAAAAAAAGTTAAGAGTTGAATTGTATCTGCCGTTCATCGGATGTTATTTATATCTTTTCTAAACAGGATGCAAACATAAACAATTTTTACATCCACAATAAAAAAATATTTTTTTTTTACTGCAACGGTGTCACCACTTCAAGCAATTCCGGGAGATCCATGCCGAGTTTTTTAAGATGTTCGATCTTTGGGACACCGTTTTTTGTCCAGCCGCGGCGTTCGTAAACGGCGTCAAGCAGCTGCTCGTAGCGGTTTTCGCGGTATGCACGCAAAACCTTCATCTTCTCTTCGGTGGTTTTTCCGGCGGGATTGAAATTAACCTGTTCAAGCAGTTGCTTGTCATAGCGTTCTTCGCGTGATTCGTATTCTTCGCGGGTAACAGGTCCGCAGGCGCGGTATGGCTGTGCATCGTGAAGGCGCAAACCCTTGCCCTGGCGGATGTTGAAAATGCGCTGGAAGTTATAAACCCTTTCCGACATCCGGATGATCTCATGTTTGTCGATATTCGAACCAGTCACAGCGTTGAATATAGTGACATAGTTGTCGACATGCTGAGGCACTTTGGCCGGTTCTGCAGTTTGTGCGTTGTCTTCAGGTTCGACGTCATTCCACGGAAGTTTGCAGAATCCTGCAAGGCCAAACCAGGTGCGGAACATGGGGAAATAATGAAGTGCTTCGGCCTTTTTTTCAAAGGTCGGGATCTGGTTGTTCACCATATCCATGAAGATCAGCCATGCTTCGTCATGCTGGGGGCCCTTGTTTGTCATGGCATACCCGCCCTGCTGTGCCAGCGACTCCTTGGAAACATATTGTGAATATTCAAGACCTTTGTTTTCCATCCCGATATCCTGCATGAAGGCTGCCTCGCCCCATCCGTTTTTGGCAAACAGATCTTTCATTTTATGAACTCCCTGCCCTGCTATGAGGCCAAAGCCTTCTCCTTTTGAAACCAGGTGCAGCAGGTCCATGGCCGAATCGGCATTCCCGAAATTCAGTTTCAGTCCGCCGGTGCGTTCTTCATTGAGGATGCCGTTTTCGTAGCACTCCATCAAAAAACCGAGAATACTGCCCCAACTGATGGTACAGATGCCATAGGTATCGCAATAGAAATTGGCCTCGATGGTGAAATCGGGATTGAATATTCCCGCGATGGAGCCCAGCGAAGAGGTTGTTTCATATTCAGGTCCGTCAACGATGACTTTATCCCCCTTGTAAGGCCCGGAGCGGAGTTCATAATTGTCGACCCCTTTTGCGCAGGCCATGTTGCAGCCTACCCAGCATCCGTCGGGAACATTTTGCGTGAAAAAGGATTTCCACACATCGCCGCTGATTTTGGTGGCATCGGGGTGGCTTCCGAATTTGAAATTGTTGACGGGAAGGAGGTCATAGTCGTTCATGACGAGGGTGAGGTGGGCTGTTCCCTTAGAGCGCATTTCGCATTGTTTGTCGTCGAGTTCTCGCATCTCCTTGTTGAAGGTCCTGCCTCTTTCCTGGATGGCTTCCATATTCACCACGTTGTTTCGGTTTCCGCCGATGGTTTTCACATGGGCAACGATGGCTTTAACCTTTTTATCGCGGAGTACGGTTCCGATTCCGCCACGGCCGGCCTGTTTCAGGCGGATTTTTTTCCGTTTTATGTCGTAGAAGCTGAAGTTGAGCATCCCGATGAGGGAGTGCTCTGCAGCAGTGCCGGCAGAAACAACCGAAACATTGTATTTATCCTTTTCATTTCCCGGAATTGCCATCATGTCGTGCAATTCTTCAGCGAGTACATGGCTGTCGGAAGGAAGGTCGGCGGCTTCGTAAATTTCAATCACTTCACGCTCTTCCTCGAAAAAAATCAGGATTTCCTGGTCCGATTTCCCCTGGATTTCCAATGCATCGAACCCGCAGAATTTGAGGAAAGGTCCGAAGAAACCACCCACGTTGGAGTCGACAACAATATCGGTTTGCGGACTGATGGCACAACATATGGCTTTTCCTGAACCGGAATACTGCGTAATACCGCAGCAGGGGCCTCCGGAAATGACGATCTCGTTTTCGGGGTCACTCCACCTGGTCTCAGGTTTTGTGGCATCCCAAAGCAGCCGCAAGTCGAATCCCTTACCCCCGATGAATTTTTCTTTCATCTCCGGGGTTACCGGTTTTTCAGTAACCCTGAGATTTCCGATGTTGATGTGTACTGTACGGTTGTTGTAACCTTTATCTATGGGGGCCCAGGTATACTTGTATTGTGCCAGCAATTTGTGTGTTTTCTTAAAGTCTTCGAATGTCATACCGGTTTGTTTTGTGAAAGCATTAACGAAGCAAAAATAATAAAAAAACAGAAGATAAATACCATTAAATCAAAAAGTTCGACCGGTTTTATGGTGCATATCGTAATGCCTCGTTAACTACGCGTCACATATCACGTGTCACGGGTCAAACGTCATGTATAACGCATTTCTACGACCTCCCAAGATCTTCCTCTTCAGGAAAAGAAACCTCGTGCCAGGAATAGAGGCCCTCCATGAGCCTGTCCCGTTTTTCCTGAGGGCTCAGCCTTTCGTAGGCTTCCCTGGCTTCCCTGGCCTTGCGCCGTTTCTCCTCCTCGATGTGATGGATGTTTTCGGTGTATTTATCTTCCACGCATTTCTGCAGGAATTCGCGGGCAACAGTGGGAAAAAGCTCGAGCAGCAGTTCATCTTTTTCGTTGTCGGCAAGCTTCATGTCGCCGTACTCCTCAAATATGGTGTTTTCCTGCTTTTTGTAATTTTTGGTATCATAAGAGGTTTCCTCCCTTACACCAGTGAGTTGTTCCCTGAAATCAGGATCCACGGGGATTGGTGTTCTTCCATAAATCCCCTTCACAAGGTTCACAAATTGTATCGATTTCGTTGTGAAATAGGGCAGGTCTTTATTTTCATCGATGACGCAATTTACCGCCTGAACGCCAACGATCTGGCTGGTAGGGGTGACCAGCGGAGGGCAGCCCGATTTGATTCGTACAAGCGGTACCAGTTCTAGCACCCTCGGCAAAAGGTGATCAAGTTTAAGCTGCTTGAGCTGCGCATGCATGTTGGTGTACATACCACCTGGTATCTCAGCGTTTTTTACCGCGATATCAGGTTCGGGGAAATTGAAATAGGCTTCAATTTCAAGACATGTACACAACAGTTCTTCTTCCCGGTCATGTTTTGCCTGGTAAATGGCCTTGACGAAAAGTTTATTGATCTCCTTCGGGAGTTTATCTTTCGTGAAATCAAATTCAACCGGGAATGATTTGCAGGTATCGTATTCTGAAAGTTCTTCCCGGATGGTTTTCAACTCCTTGTTTATGGCAACGATGGCTTCGGGATTTACACCGGTATCAATGCCCAGTTTATCGCAGAAAATATGGATCAGTTCATATGCAGGGGCGGCAGGTCCGCCGGCGAAATTCCAGATGTTGGTATCTACGATGTCAACCCCGTTTACAATGGCCGATAATACGGATGCAAGGCCGTACCCGGGAGTGCAATGGGTGTGAAAATCGATCGGTACCCGAACCTCCGACTTAAGCCGTCTGATGAGTTTCCCTGTCTGGGATGGAGATATGAGGCCGGCCATGTCTTTGATGGAAATCATGTCGGCACCCATCGCTTCCAGTTGACGCGCCTTTTCAACGAAATAATCGATGGTAAAAATATCATGCGGCAAAGCTTTAAAATGGATCCAGGAACGGAATTTTTGCCGTGTGGAAAACTTCGGATCAACAGTGAAGCTGATGGCACAATCGGCAATGCCCCCGTTTTGTTTGACGTATCTGATCGTCGATTTCATATTATCCACATCGTTGAGGGCATCAAAAATACGCATGATGCCGATCCCCGATTTCACTGCGAGGCGGTTGAATCCTTCGATCACCTCCTCGGGATAAGGATTATAGCCGAACAGGTTGCGTCCACGCGAAAGAGCCGTGAGGAGAGAGACATCACCGATCGATTTCTTGATCTTTTCAAGACGTTCCCACGGGTTTTCGGCCAGGTAGCGCATAATTGAATCGGGAACAGCTCCACCCCATACCTCCATGGCATAAAAACGGGCATCTTTAAAATAGGGTAAGACCCGGTCGACCTGGTCCTGGGTCATCCTTGTGGCAAAGAGGGATTGTTGGCCATCACGCAGGGTGAGATCCCTGATTTTCAACGAACTTTTCGACATTTTGCGTTCAGATTTGTTAATTATTTAACAGTAACGCAAAATTAGTAAATTCAATGATTATACGGAGCTATTTTCAGCCAACATCAACGTTTTTTTGCTGACTGTTTTCGCCAGGCCTGTGATGATGCCTGTGATGATGCCGTTTTTTTTCATCGGGGGCGTGTTTTGACAGGTAAAGGATGGCAGGAATTCCGGAGGCGAGCAGGGCCAAGCCTCCTGCAATCATGGCAGAATCCTGCGTATCCAGGCGGGTGAATTGCTGAGACATTTGTACCAGAAAGGAGATTAACCAGAAAAAAGCCAGGAATAACTGGAAATAAAAAAGCAATTTGAAAATAATCACATAGGATTTTTTTACAAACCACTTCGAACCCATACGCATGTAAATGGCTTTGAGCAGCCGGTGGTAAATCCAGGCGAGGATGGCGAGGATCAGGCTTTCCGAGAGCACCCTTGCGAATCCGGAGGTATCTGAAGTGAAACCGGGAGTGAGCGTCGCAATGAAAAAACTGTCGACCCATTCCCATACGTTCGCCATGGTCATGGCAAGAAGGAAAATAATGGAAAGTAGAATACCGGGTTTGAACTTCCATATTTTCGAAATTGCCAGGACAATGATTGCCAGCACTCCGGTAGCCGGCGATAACATACCCGTATGGAGAAGTTTCGCAAAAAGCAGCAGGAGGATGGCGCTTGAAAAATACAATACCGGATCCAGATAGTTTGTGTGTATGTAACGGCTGGCTTCATGTCTGTGAGAAGATGAGTGGGTTCGATGAGCAGGTGAGGTCGGATGGGTATCGGGCATCTGGCAGGTTGGTTTAATGTTGGTATTTATAGCTCAGGGTCTTCGAGGCGGTTTTGCAAGTCGTTTTTATTGACTTCAAGGTCGGCGATCTGCCGGATTTTGTGTTCAATGCTGTGCCGGGTGGAGAATATTCTGGCCTCCAGCCCGGTTATGGAATCCTTTTCCTTTCCTGCCGAAACGATGATATCCAATTGATCTTCCAGTTCTTTCAGGTAGGCCTGATCTTTATCGAGTGCCGTTTGAAGTTCATAGATATCAACCGAGAGACGCGAAAGGGTGAATTGCATTTTGACCTCCCAGTTCTTTTTTTTATGCCTGAAAAAATCATCCAGACGTTTCCCAAGAATATCAAACGCAGTCTGAAGACGGGAGTAAAGCTCCTCACGCTGTTCATGTGCCATTTTAATTCCCTTGAACTCGGATTGGATCTTTTTAAGAAATTCACGGGTCTCTTTAAATTCGTGAGTCTCCTCTGCCTGTGCCAGTCCTTTATCTACCAACATCTTCAGCCGGGTATAGTTATGATGAGCCTCCTGGTCGAATATCTGGCGCTCTTCATCCCTCCTCATTTTGATCATCTCAAAGGCATCCTGGAGCTGAGCATACAATTCATCCCGCTGTTCCCGCAAAAGTTTTGAACTTTTCATCCGGTTCTGAATGCCGACGAGCATTTCCCAGGTTCCTTTTAAATCTTCTGAAGAGGTTGCCAGGACCGACGCATCCGCAATGGCAGGCTTTAACTCTGCATAATTTGCCAATGCCTCATATTCAAAACTGAAACGTTCATCCTCAATTTTTCTGTTCACAACGGCAAAGGCATCCTGCAATTTTCCGTAAAGTTCTTCCCGGTCCTCCCGGCGAAGCCGCAAACCTTTGAAATGACTTTGAACATCGATCAGGAATCCTTTGGCATCATGAAGGTTGTCGGCCCGGCCTGCATTCGCCAGGCCGGTTTCAAGAATTGACTTCAGCGCGTCATAATTTTGAAGCGCCTCCTCTTCCGACCATTTTTCCGGTTCCATCCAGGCAAAGTTAAAAGATTATTTCCCAAAAATCTCCCTGATCGAATTGCTTATGGCAATCTGTTGCGCCACTGCTTCCGCCAGGTTAAGGAAGGCGGCCGCGACAGGCGACTGGTTGTCCATAGCAACTGGAATTCCTGCGTCTCCTGATTCGGCAATGGCAGGAACGATCGGGATTTGTCCCAGGAGAGGGATATTCAGTTCAGCTGCAAATTTTTTGCATCCGCCTTCTCCAAAGATATGATATTTTTTTTCCGGTGAATCAGCAGGGGAGAAATAAGACATGTTTTCAACCAGACCGAGAATCGGGATGTTGATCTTATCGTTGCGGAACATGTCGGCGGCCTTGCGCACATCGGCAATGGCAACCTGTTGCGGCGTGCTTACAATAATGGCTCCCGTAAGCGGGAAATCCTGGATCAGGGTAAGGGGTATGTCGCCGGTGCCGGGGGGAAGGTCGATCACCATATAGTCGAGTTCACCCCATTCCGCATCGCTGAAAAGCTGGCGGAGCGCCATGGAGGCCATTGGCCCGCGCCAGATCAACGCCTTTGACTGATCAACAAAAAAACCAATGGAAAGTATCCTGATCCCGAATTTCTCGAAAGGATAAACATATGTTTTACCGTCCCTGTCGAACCCGGTCGGGCGTTCATTGAGCATCCCGAACATCATGGGGATCGATGGGCCGTAGATATCGGCATCGACAAGGCCAACCTTTGCTCCGGTTTTTGCCAGGGAGATGGCGAGGTTTACAGCCACGGTGGATTTGCCTACCCCCCCTTTGCCGGAGCCCACCGCGATGATGTTTTTAACATCTTTCAGCATGGCATCGGTCTCCTTGCGCCGGGATGTTACCCGGGATGTCATGTTTATCGTAACTTCGACAGCAGGATCAACAAACTGATGGATTGCTTCCACACATGCCTGTTTTATCTGGTTTTTCAACGGACAGGCCGGTGTGGTAAGCACTACATCAAATGTGACTTTGTTGCCGTCGATGGCAATATTTTCAATCATATTCAGGGTAACCAGGTCCTTTTTCAGGTCCGGGTCATCCACATGCCTCAGGGCATCAACTATCTGGGAATTATCTATTTTCATTATCTTTTTTTGATTTTCATTATTCGACTTCATTATTCGATATTCGTAATTCAATTTTCGTTATAGTTCTTTTCCCGGATCCCAAAACACCTGGTCAAAACCGGCTACCTGGTCATCAATGATGTTGATCCCTTCGCTTTCAAGCAATTGCTGCATGATTGCAGGACTTCCGAAATGATGTTTCCCGGTAAGGAGCCCATTTCGGTTTACCACGCGATGTGCTGGAATGTCGGTGGTGCCGGAGTGGGCGGCATTCATCGCCCAGCCCACCATCCTTGCTGATCCGCGGGTACCAAGGTAGCCTGCGATCGCCCCATAGGATGTGACCCGGCCATAAGGAATGAGGCGGACCACCGCGAACACCTTTTCAAAAAACGATACGGATTTGTCGCTTTCGTTTCCTGCCATTACATCTGCGCCTTTATCTCGAGCAAAAAACCCTTGATCCTGTTCAGCGAATCGATGGCTTCAACTTTATTCACTACATCTTCCTTGTTTTCCCTGAGTTTGTCCTTGGCTCCTTGCAATGTGAACCCCCGCTCTTTCACAAGGTGGTAAATGATGCGAAGATTGTCAAGATCTTTTTGGGTGAACAAACGGTTCCCCTTTTTATTTTTCATTGGTTTGAGTACCTCAAATTCCTTCTCCCAAAACCGTATCAACGAAGCATTCACTTCAAATAATTCAGCCACTTCGCCGATTGAATAGTATATCTTCTCAATTTTTGTGTTTTTCTTCAACATCTTCAAATTGACTAATCCATGGTTTGTGACGGGCGGGATGACAGTTCGAGCATCATGCGGAACTGTTCCGGTGTTATATCGCTGAAAAAGAAATAGATCGGGTTAACGGGCACATGGTTCTTCCTCACCTCATAATGCAAATGAGGGGAGGTCGATTTTCCTGTATTTCCTACATAGCCAATGATTTGCCCCCGTAAAATCTTCTGGCCGGGCTTGACAAATATCCTGGAAAGATGGGCATAAACGGTCTGGTAGTTATACCCGTGATCGATCCTGATTTCATTTCCGTAGCCGCTCTCGATTTCCCGGCCGGCATCTGTCACTGTTCCATTGCCGGTTGCATATACTTCGGTACCAACCGTTGCAGAAAAGTCCATCCCTTCATGAAATTTGCGGACCTTGTAGAATGGGTCCATCCTGGCCCCGAAATAGGAGCCAATCCTCTTCAGATCCTTGTTGTTTACAGGTTGAATGGCCGGGATGGAAACCAGCATTTTTTCTTTGTTCTTGGCCATGTCGAAGACCTCGTCAAAAGATTTCGACTGAACATACAGTTTCCCAAGGATCCGGTCCATGTTTTTTTCAGTCTCAATGATGAGTTCGGAACTGTTATAACCTTTCAGGGCCTCATAACGGTCGATGCCTCCGATACCGGCAGAACGGATGGCATTGGGAATGGGTTCTGCTTCAAAAATCACCCGGTAGATGTTGTCGTCCCGGTCCTGAAGGTCGGCCAGGATTTTGGTTACTTTGTCGAGCTGGTCATTTAAAATCTGGTATTGCAGCTTCATCTGGTCGATTTCGCGCTTCTGGGCCTTTTCCTTGGGCGAATCGAGGAAGTTATAGGCGATCACCAGAACGACAGCTGCAAATACAACCCCCGTCGACAGGTGCGAGAAAAAATACAGCAACCGCTTTCGCATTGTTGTATGCACCCGGTCGAAGGTTAAAGACTTTTTATTGAATTTATACTTTACCTTACTCATCGACAGGTAAATAAAGAATTGTTCAAAAGAGGCAAGCTAACAGCTACAAAATTAAGTAAATAATTAACTTTGCAGCCGTTTTCACGATTTAAAATTTGTTAAAGATTGTTAATGAGGTTCTTAATTTATAGCTAAATGAATAATACAGATATCCGCCAGGCTTTTCTCGATTTCTTTCAGTCAAAACAACATACGATTGTTCCTTCCGCACCCATGGTGGTCAAAAATGACCCTACGCTGATGTTTACCAATGCCGGTATGAACCAGTTCAAAGATATTTTCCTGGGCAACAGAGAGGGGAAATACAAACGGGTGGCCGATACCCAAAAGTGTTTGCGCGTTTCGGGAAAACATAATGATCTTGAGGAAGTTGGACATGATACCTATCACCACACCATGTTTGAAATGCTTGGGAACTGGTCTTTCGGGGATTATTTTAAAAAAGAGGCCATTGCGTGGGGGTGGGAATTGCTCACTGATGTGTTGAAAATTGACAAGGAGTGTCTCTATGTCACTGTTTTTGAAGGTGATGATCAGGAAGGATTGACCATGGACCATGAGGCATTTGATTTCTGGAAGCAGCACATCCCTGAGGAGAGGATCCTGCTGGGTTCTAAAAAAGATAACTTCTGGGAAATGGGTGACACCGGCCCATGCGGTCCCTGTTCGGAAATACATGCCGATATTCGTACCGGCGAGGAAAAATCCAGAATCCCCGGGAAAGAACTTGTAAACAAAGGGGACCCGCATGTCATCGAAATCTGGAACCTTGTGTTCATCCAGTACAACCGGCTCTCCGGCGGCCAGCTTGTTGAACTGCCGGCCAGGCATGTGGATACCGGGATGGGGTTTGAAAGGTTGTGCATGGTACTCCAGGGAACAAAATCAAATTACGACACCGATATTTTCCAACCAATAATCCAGGTGCTGGCGCAAAAAGCCGGTGTCCGGTACGGGGATGAAGGCAAGGCAGACATCGCCATGCGCGTCATCGCCGACCACCTCAGGGCCATTGCCTTTGCAGTTGCAGACGGGCAGCTTCCCTCCAACGTAAAAGCAGGCTATGTGATCCGCAGAATCTTACGTCGGGCAGTTCGTTACGGATATGCCTTCCTCGGATTCCGGGAACCGTTTATCAATGAATTAATCCCCGTTCTGATCGATCAGATGGGAAAGGTGTTCCCGGAACTTGTTGCGCAAAAAAGTTTGATAACGAACGTGATCCGCGAAGAGGAGTCTGCCTTTCTCAGGACTTTGTCGACCGGAATTCAGCGATTTAATGCCTATGTAACCCCACCCCAATCCCTCCCAAAACAAGGAGAGGGAAGCGTCATAGCCATTGACGGGACTACGCCGTCTGACATGTCACGTGTCACGGGTCACGTGTCACGTATTATTGACGGTTCCTTTGCATTTGAACTCTACGACACCTTCGGTTTTCCGATCGATCTTACCGAACTCATGGCCAGGGAGATTGGCTGGACTGTCGACATGGATGGATTTTTCAAAGGTCTTGCCGCTCAGAGAGCCCGTTCACGCCAGGATGCGGTTGTGGATACTTCGGACTGGGTGATCCTGATTGACGATGCGGGCCTGCCGGAATTTGTCGGTTACGATGTACTCAGCGTAGACACGGAGATCACAAAATACAGAAAAGTGGTGAGCAAGGGAGAGGAAGTTTTCCACATTATACTGGCCCGGACACCGTTTTATGCCGAATCTGGCGGACAGGTGGGAGACTCAGGCTGGCTGATGTGCGGGGATGAAAAAATCGTGATCAACGATACCGTGAAAGAGAATGACCTCATTATCCATCTTGCAAAAAAAATGCCTTCTGATCCTTCGGGACATATGACTGCCAGTGTCGACCACGCGAATCGTACCCGCATTGCCAACAACCACTCTGCAACCCATCTCATGCATGCCGCGCTCCGCCACGTGCTGGGCACCCACGTTGAACAAAAAGGATCGCTTGTCGACGGGAACCGGCTTCGTTTTGACTTTACCCACTTTGCCAAACTGAATAAAGAGGAAATAGCACAGGTTGAGGCAATAGTGAATTCAAAGATCAGGGAAAACATCATACTGAAGGAGGAGAGACTCCTCCCTATTGCCCAGGCCAAAGCCATGGGAGCCATGGCTCTGTTCGGGGAAAAATATGGCGACCACGTTCGGGTTATCACTTTTGATCCGGGTTTTTCGGTGGAATTGTGCGGAGGCACCCACGTACAGGCCACCGGGCAGATCGGTCAGTTTAAAATAATTTCCGAAGGAGCCATTGCGGCCGGTATCCGGCGCATCGAGGCCATTACGGCTGAAAAAGCAGGGGAATATTGGAATTCACGGGAAGAACTCCTCAACGACATCAGTGACTTGCTAAAAAACCCGAAGGAACTCCTAAAGGGGGTCAATAACCTGCTCACCGAAAACCTCGAACTTAAAAAGCAGGTTGCAGAATTTGACAAATTGAAGATACGGCAAATTAAAGAGGAATTTGCCTCACAGGTGCAGCATTGCAACGGGATCAATTTCCTGGCGGCAAAAGTCGACCTCGACCAGGAATCGGTCAAAAATCTTGCTCACGAATTGAATGCATCCATTGCAGATCTCTTCCTGGTCCTTGCCACAGAAGCCGACGGAAAGGCAACACTCACGGTGATGCTTGGTGAAAAACTGGTCAAGGAGCGTAAACTGAACGCAGGGAATATTGTCCGGGGACTGGCAAGGGAAATCCAGGGTGGAGGAGGAGGACAACCCCATATCGCCACTGCAGGTGGTAAATATCCGGATGGGATTCCGTCTGCGTTGGAGAAGGCTATGGGTTTTGTGACAGCATAAAATAGTCAGGCTGTTTAAACCGAATTTCTTACCTTTGTAAGGTTTTTTAATGGATATGGAGAATATAGAAAACATACCGGTTGACTCCGATGAAACACAACCACAGGAATTAATTGTTGAAGATATTGATATCTTTGAGTTCAGGCAGTCAAAGTTGCCTGATAACCCATTTTTAAGCCGTGGATGCTGCCATCCACCTAAACTGTACAATAAAAACGAATCAGTATTCCAGCACCGGTGCAGTAAATTCGATTCTCATGACTGGCTGAAAGACATTCCTGTTTCACAGCATATGGTTCCCACCGATGTTGTTGAAGTGCGGTTTAAAAACAGCCGCAAGGACTATTTCCGCACCCCCCCCGACCTGGAACTGGTTGTTGGGGATATCGTGGCGGTGGAGGCTTCTCCCGGCCATGACATTGGGATTGTTAGCATGGTTGGTGAGATGATCAGATTCCAGTTACACAAGAAACACCTTTCATCTGCGTCGGAGGATATTAAAAAAGTTTACCGGAAAGCCAGGCTGACCGATATTGAAAAATGGATATCTTCGGTGGAGATGGAAATATCCACCATGTTTCGGGCACGAACCATCGCCGACAGTCTCGGACTGTTGATGAAGATCAATGATGTTGAAATTCAGGGAGATAACACCAAGGCGATCTTTTACTATACCGCCGAGGACCGGGTTGACTTCAGGGAGCTGATCAAACTGCTGGCTGAGGAATTCAAGGTTCGCATCGAAATGAGGCAGATCGGGGCCAGGCAGGAAGCCAGTCGCCTGGGCGGAATCGGATCGTGCGGCAGGGAATTATGCTGCGCCACCTGGATGAGCGATTTCAAATCGGTGACCACTAATTCAGCCAGGGTGCAGCAACTCTCGCTAAACCCGCAAAAACTTGCGGGTCAGTGTGGGAAACTCAAGTGCTGCCTCAACTACGAATACGACACCTATGTTGATGCCATTAAAGGGATGCCGAACACCGATGTGAGGCTGAAATTGAAGCGCGGGGATGCCGTGCACCAAAAAACCGATATTTTTCAAAAAATCCTCTGGTACTCCTATGTCAGCGATCTGGGAAACCTTATCCCGATCCCGGTGGACCAGGTGATTCTTATTCTTGAAGAGAACAAAAAGGGCAATTTACCTGAAAAACTTGAAGATTTCTCAAAAGCAATTGAGAAAAAAACCGCATTTGAAAGTGGTGCGGTTCAGGATGACCTCACCCGCTTTGACCATTTATAAACGTTCCGCTGCCAGCTATTGAATCATGATCGTGAACCCGGAAAAAAAAACGCTCCTCCTGCTTCTTCTGCTGATTGCGGGAACTGTTTCCTGTGATTCCAACCGGGTTTTTGAGGAGCATGTTTCCCTGGAGAAAGGGATTTGGAATGTAAAAAATGAGTTGCAGTTCAAAACAGTAATTTCCGACCTTGTCGCACGGTACAACGTTTACCTGAATGTACGCAATGGCCCGGAATATCCTTACAGCAACCTTTTCCTGTTTATGAATACCGTTTTCCCCGACGGGCATGTGGCGCGCGATACGGTCGAACTTACCCTCGCGGACTTTGATGGCCGTTGGCTGGGATCAGGAATGGGCAGTGTGAAATTCAGCCGGTTTTTATTCCAGAAGGGTGTTCAGTTCAGCCAAAAAGGAAATTATCAGTTTATCATGGAACAAGCAATGCGCGTGAATGATTTGAACGGAATTCACGACATTGGTTTACGTATTGAAAAACAATAACCTGTTCGACTTTATCATTCCTGATCTTCAACCAATGGCTGCTTCTTCTGTCAACAAAGCCCAAGTAAAAAAATACCTGAAAAGATTCTGGGTCTCATATCTCGTTTTTGTCTTCCTGATCTTGTTGTTTTTCATCCTGGTTGCCTTCGGGGTGTTTGGTAAAATGCCATCATTTGAGGAACTTGAAAACCCCAAAAGCAACCTTGCCACAGAGGTGATCTCGTCAGATGGAAAACTGCTTGGAAAATACTACATTGAGAACCGTTCCAATACCCATTACCAGGAGCTGTCACCAAACGTGATCAACGCCCTGATTGCAACGGAGGATGCCAGGTTTGAAGAGCATTCAGGCATTGATGCCATCGCCATATTCCGGGTTTTCTGGGGTGTGGCTTCCGGTTCCTCAAAAGGCGGCGGTTCGACCATCACCCAGCAGCTTGCCAAAAACCTCTTCCCGCGCAAGCAGGACCGGTCGTTCATAGAGACGGTCCTGATCAAATTCAAAGAGTGGATCACAGCCGTGAAACTTGAGCGCAACTATTCAAAGGATGAAATCCTGGCCATGTACCTGAACACGGTGGACTTTGGTAGTCAGTCATACGGAATTAAATCGGCAGCCAAAACTTATTTCAACAAGGAACCTGCCCAGTTAAGCGTGGACGAAGCTGCCGTACTCATCGGGATTTTAAAAGCGCCTACCTGGTTCAGCCCGGTGCGCAATCCTGCCCGCGCATTCGAACGGCGCAACACCGTGATGCACCAGATGCTGAAATATGATTATCTCACTGCCGCGGAATATGATTCGCTGAAATCACTTCCGGTGGATATGACCAACTACCGCCTGCAGGATCACACCACCGGCATTGCCACCTATTTCCGCGAGTACCTCCGGATGGTGCTGGCTGAATGGTGCACACAACATCCCAAGGAAGACGGAACCCCCTATAACCTTTACCGTGACGGGCTCAAGGTATATACCACGATCAATTATAAAATGCAGGAATATGCCGAAGCAGCCATGCTCGAGTACCTGGGCAAGGAGCTGCAGCCTGCCTTTTTCAAACATTGGAAGGGTATGCCGAATGCTCCGTTTGCTTTTGAAGGAAGCAATGCCAAAAAAGAGACCGACAACCTGATGATGTCGGCCATGCGAAGGACCGACCGTTATTTCCATTATAAAACCAAGGGGAAGAGTGATGCGGAGATACTTCAGGAGTTTAAGGTCCCGACCAAAATGAAGGTCTTTTCATACAGGGGAGAGATCGATACAGTGATGACCCCGCTGGATTCGATACGTTACTATAAATTTTACCTCCAATCAGGGATCATGTCGATGGATCCGCTAACGGGTTATGTAAAAGCCTATGTGGGTGGAATCAATTACCGTTTCTTTCAATATGACCATGTCAAACTTAGTAAAAGGCAGGTTGGGTCGACCTTTAAACCTTTTCTATACACTCTGGCGATGCAGGAGGGCGAATCTCCCTGTTCTCTGTACCCAAATGTTCAGCCTGTGATTGATCTGGGAAACGGGGAGGTGTGGGCACCTGAAAACGCCAGTGATGAGAGACTCGGACAGCAGGTCACCCTCAAATGGGCGCTTGCCAATTCAAACAACTGGGTCTCCGGACAGCTTATCCGCAAGTACGGACCCAAGGCGGTTGTAGCCATGGCTCATAAAATGGGCGTAACCAGCGACATTCCAGTGGTTTATTCGATCGCACTGGGTTCCTGCGACATAAGCTTATACGAAATGGTAGGTGCAATGAGCGTTTTTGCCAACAAGGGGGTATTTATCGAACCAAGTTTCATCACCAGGATCGAAGATAAAAACGGCAATGTGCTTCAGACTTTTAATGCCAAATCACAGGAGGTCATCAGCGAAGAAACAGCTTACCTGATGATCCAGCTGATGAAAGGGGTCGTTGAAATAGGAACCGGTGTAAGGCTTCGGTATAAATATGGCTTTGACAACCCGATTGCCGGAAAAACAGGCACAACCCAGAACCAAAGCGACGGATGGTTCATGGGTATCACCCCCGACCTCGTTACAGGCGTATGGGTGGGTTGCGAAGACCGTGCGGCACATTTCAGGAGTATTACCCTCGGACAGGGCGCCAACATGGCACTGCCAATCTGGGGGCTTTACATGCAGCGTGTTTACGGCGACCTTTCTCTTCATTACACCAGGCGCGACTTCGACTACCCTAAAAAGCCACTGAGTGTTGACCTCGACTGCGGCGACGAAAATGCACCGGGTCCCGTGAAAGGAACTAAGAAAAAGCAGGTAATCGACACCGATGAGTTCTAACTATCCATCCGATTTCGAGCAAAAACTTGGATTCGATGTGATCCGCCAGATGCTCAGCGACAATTGTCTATCTACGCTCGGGAGGGCATGGGTCGTGAAGATGGCGTTTTCGACCGATGCCTCAGAAATTCACACCTCCCTGTTGCAAACCTCTGAACTGAAGGCCATTTTGCAATTCGAGGAGAAATTCCCGGCCCAGGATTATTATGACCTCATTCCGGAGTTGCTCAGGATCCGCATTCCAGGTACATACATGGAGACTGAACAGCTCTCGGAACTGAAATTGTCGGTTTCCACCATCCATGACCTGCTTTTATTTCTTGCCGACAGGAAAGAGAAGTTTCCCGCGTTGTACTCCCTTGCGTGTGATTCGGGGGAATCCATTACCGGGTACTCTCCGCTGGCAACGACTTCGTTGCTTAAATCGATTGTCATGCAGGTTGAACGGATCCTGGATGACAAATCGGAGGTAAGGGATTCGGCTTCACAAGAACTCGGCAGGATCAGGAAAGAAAAATCGCGGCTCCTGTCATCAGTTGAACATAAGATCATTCAGAGTTTTAAACTGGCGCGGCAAAATGGATGGACACCGGATGAAGCTGAAGTGACCATCCGGAACGGCAGGCTGGTCATCCCCATGATCAGCACCCACAAACGCAAGATCCAGGGATTCGTTCACGATGAATCTGCCACCGGGCACACGGTTTACGTTGAACCTGCCGAAATTTTCGAGACCAACAACGAGATCAGGGAACTCGACTATGCCGAACGGCGCGAGATCATACGAATCCTCATTGAATTTGCCGCAATTGTCAGGCCGGAGATAGACATGCTCATCCATGCCTACCATTTCCTTGGAAAGATTGACTTCATCCGTGCAAAAGCCCGGTTCGCCCTTTCGATCAATGCCACCAACCCGATCCACCATCCTGCATCCGCCATCCCGCTCCAATCATTGCCTTCCGGCGAGAACAGCGAACATCCAGCGGGATCCTTTTCCTGGCATCGGGCGATCCACCCGCTTTTATTCCTTTCACATCAGAAACAAAAGAAAGAGATTACACCGCTCGACATCGCTTTGAATCATGACCAGCGTATTTTAATTATTTCCGGACCGAATGCCGGGGGTAAGTCGGTATGTCTGAAAACCGTCGGACTGGTGCAGCTGATGTTCCAGAGCGGATTGCTTCCGCCCGTGCGTGAGGATTCTGAATTTTGCATTTTTCATAAAATATTTATCGACATCGGCGACGAACAATCGATCGACAATGACCTGAGCACCTATTCCTCAAAGCTCCTCCACCTGAAATATTTCATTGAAAACATGGATGATCATTCGCTGTTTCTTATTGATGAAATGGGAACAGGTACCGATCCTTCGCTGGGAGGTGCCATTGCTGAAGCCACCCTTGAGGCGCTTAATGCCAGGTTGGCCATGGGAGTTGTCACGACACATTATTCAAATCTCAAGTTGCTGGCTGCCCGCGAACAGGGTATCGTGAATGGCGCCATGCTTTATGACCTGAAAAAACTGAAACCACTTTTCCAGTTGAAAATCGGGAAACCCGGAAGTTCGTTTGCGCTCGAAATCGCCCAGGCCATAGGGTTTCCCAATGATGTACTGACAAATGCAAAATTGAAAACGGGCAAAAGCCAGCTTGATTTCGACCGGGAGCTGCAAAATCTTGAGGTCGAAAAGCAGGAGATTACTCAAAAAAACACGGAATTAAAAGTCGCTGATGATTTCCTGGCCGAGTTGATCTCAAAATACGAGAAACTGAATGCCGACCTTGGGGCAAAAAAGAAGGATATCCTTGATAAAGCTCGGGAAGAGGCCCGTCAGTTGCTCGATAATTCAAATAAAATCATTGAAAAAACCATTAAGGAAATCCGGGAATCCCAGGCTGAAAAAAACCGAACCAAAGAGATCAGGGTTGAACTATCCGGGTTAAAGGAAAAATTGTTGCAGGAACCGGGAGGTGAATTTCAAAATGCAAAAATCAAAATGCAATTTGCAAAGGCTGAAAGGCCCGATCTGAAATCAAAAATCCAAAATCCAAAATCAGAAAAGACACATTCCCCGGCAATCATCCCAGGTTTGATTGGGAGCGAAGCAAAACCGCATCGTTTTCAAACGTACTTTGACGACCTGAACACCAAACTCACTAATTTTTCTCTCACCCTGGATCTGCGCGGAAGCAGGGTGGATGAGGCGCTTGCGCTCCTGCAACGCTACATTGATGATGCTATTTTATGTTCTATCCATGAAGTGCAGATCTTGCATGGGAAAGGAAACGGGGTTTTACGCCAGGTTACCCGGGATTATCTTCGTTCACAGAAGGAGGTGAAATCAGCCCGCGATGCCCCACTTGAGGCAGGCGGGGCCGGAATTACCATCGTCTCTTTCAGGTGATTTTCAAATAAGTGCGATTCTATGGAAAAATTGAAAATATCTCTATTGCTCCTTGCAATCGTCCTCCTTTCACTGAACCTGAGGTCGGAAAATCCCTGCGGGATCATGTATCCGGTTCATGATACCACAAGCTGGGGGATCGGGTTTATCAGGATCCCCATTAACAATGTTGCATCAATAATAGGATTGACCGCCAAAACGGGGAAAGAGTGTTATTTGGTTAATGGGGAGATCAGAATCTTCGGGGAAAAATTCCCAAAGATCGATCCGTTTGATTTTGTCTACATGGGCGGTTACGATTATATGCTCCTCAAAGTCTACCAGATAAAAGACACCAGGTTTAAAATTTGCACCAGGACCATCGACGGGGGAGTATGGGTTGATTTTGATGAACTTGCTGCCAGCGACTTTGTTTTCACAACCTACCTGGCTTTCCTGGAAAAGAACGGAAATTTTATCAACTATAATGGAAAGACAGACAGGAGAAATCATTTGAATATCGGTGTCAACCTGTTGCATTCCTGCCTGAATTTAAGGACGCACCCTTCCCTCGATTCAGCAATTGTCGTCTGTTTGAAAAATAATGAAACTGAAGGGGCTGCAATCACCCATATGGAGTTGTTTGAAATCAGAGATGGCTGGGCCTGGGTTTTGGTACGGGAAAGTGTTCCAAATGTTTCCACGAACGATGACAGCGACGGGGAGGAGTGTTCTTTTAAAGTGGTAAATGAATACCAGGGCCATGTAAAGGTTCTGGATGATGCCGGGCGACCGAATATCTGGTACGCGGTGACGGCGTATTAGCAATTGAAAATATTTTCTTTCTTACACTTTGGGATTTTCCCGAAAAATTGTATCTTTGCACCCCAAATTGAAAACAAATAATCATCATGGCCAATCACAAAAGCGCAGAAAAGCGCATCCGCAGCACAAAAACCAAACGTACCCAGAACCGTTACCAGGGCCGCACCGTTCGTAATGCAGTGAAGAGATTACGTGAAACAGAAGAAACGGATACCCTTGTAAAGGACCTTTCCAAAGTGGTTTCGCAGATTGATAAACTGGCCAAGAAGAATGTGATCCATAAAAACAAGGCTTCCAACCTGAAAAGCAAACTGATGCGCAAGGCCAATGCTGCCGCTGCGCCTGCCGCAGTATAATTTTCTTACCGCTTTCTCCTCCATCGCAACCCTTTCAGCGATGAGAGTCTCTGGATATAGGTCTTCAGATGACGTTCTTTCTTACGTGGATAGATGTCCTCAATATTTATCAGTATTCCCGTCTCCTCCACATCCCCGAAATCATGATTAATGGCTGTCCCAAAGGTTCTCATGGTGGGGGAAAGATTCATGTAGGCATTGACTAGTGGCGGAACATGCTCACCGTTTTTGCGGACGGTTTGAATCAGTATCTTATAATTTTCCTCAAAAGTCCTTGCAGAAAACAATTCAGCCAAAACCGGATCCGGTGTGTCACAAATCACTGATTCTGCAGGTAACATCAGCGTTTCCGTATCCGGAAAATATTTACGCAGGAAATAAAGGACAATGTCGCGGGCGGCCCGGTTGTAGTCGGGATACATCGTCATCTTGCCAAAAAAATATTTGACATCAGGATTTTCAATGATCATCGCGCCAAGCCCGTCCCATAGGTTATCCAGCGCGTACATCCCCTTGCGGAAGTTTACCAGCGGCTGGTAGTTTGGCTGAACGAACGATCGCCCCAGTTCAATACTTACAGGCAGGTAGTCCCGGATAAATTTATTGGAGAAGTTGAAGAGTTCAGCGGTAGCACTATGAATGCAGCCATCGTGATCACACTGAATGTCGCGGCCATGGATAAAGCGGTATCCACCGGTAATTTCGCTTTCGATCGGGTCCCATACGATGAGCTGGTGAAATGGCACCTCCATCGTGTCAAATTCATCGATGTCCGTGCTTTTCCCGGTGCCTCCGCCTGCATCACGGAATGTTATTTCGCGCAAACGCCCCAGTTCCCGCATGAGATTCGGGGATTCGTGTGCCGTGAAAACATAAATCTTGTTGTGTCCATTGTTGGTGTTTCGCAAAAAAGTGCTGTCTGCCAGTTCCGATTCGAGCAGTTGCTTGTCGACGGGTGCAATGATGGGTTCCATGTTGCAGTATAATGGATGAATCAGGATGCAAAGATAGGCCAAGAATGTAAATGCCCGCGGCATTTTTTGTAATTTTGCAGCATGACCCAACCCGAAACAGCGGAGATACCTGAAAGGCTGATCGACCTGGAAGCATTGTTTGCTTCAAAAAACCCCGCCCTGCTGAAGATTATTCCGGGGTTTGTATTGTCATATCTGAAACGGATCACCCACCAGGACGAGGTTAACCAGTATATATACCGCAACCGGGATAAAACCGGACTGCCTTTTGTAGAGGCTATTTTAAAGGAATTCGGGGTAAAGGCCAATATCATTGACAAGCGCAGTTTTCAACCATCCGGACCTGTCACGGCTGATGATCGGCTGATCCCTTCCCGGGGGAGGTTCATCATTGCTTCCAACCATCCCCTTGGAGGCCTTGACGGAATGGCACTCATGCATGTCCTTGGAAAACTGAGGAGCGATCTTGTATTCCCGGTAAATGACCTCCTGATGAATATCCCCGGTTTGCGACCGCTTTTCATTCCCATCAACAAACATGGACGAAACACGGAAAATGCAAAGCTGATCGATGATACATTTGCTTCGGAAAAGATGATCCTTTATTTTCCGGCAGGGCTTGTATCCCGAAAGCAACGCATCAATGGATCCTTTGTGGTCAGGGACCTGGAATGGAAGAATACATTTATCAAAAAGGCAAAAAAATATCAGCGGGATGTCATCCCGGTGTTCATTGAGGGACGCAATTCGGATTGGTTTTACAACCTTGCCAGGTGGCGCAAGCGTTTGGGAATCAAGGCAAATATTGAAATGCTCTATCTTGTGGACGAAATGGTCAGGCAATTTAACAAAACCATCACCATCATGGTTGGTGATCCCATCTCATACACCACCTTCGATAAATCAAAAACAGACACCCAATGGGCGTCCTGGGTTCAGGAGAAAGTTTACCAGATGGAGAAGCAGTAACCGGAATAATAATCAAGATAGTGAAAATCGACAAGATCGAATTTGTTTGCAGCAGTCCTTCCCTTAAATTCTGCCCAAAGGAGGACCTCCCTGAATTTGCCTTCATCGGACGTTCAAATGTGGGTAAATCATCCCTGATCAACATGCTTGCCTCTAAAAAGGCGCTGGCTAAAGTGTCGGGTACACCCGGTAAAACCCGGTTGCTAAACCATTTTAAAGTTGGTTCCGGAGTTTCATCGTGGTTCCTGGTCGACCTTCCGGGGTATGGCTTTGCCAAATTATCCAAAACTCAACGGGAAAAATTTGAAGGCTTGATTCAATCCTATCTGCAAAACCGGGAAAACCTGGCGCTTACTTTTCTTTTGATCGATTCGCGCCTGGAGCCCCAGAAAATAGACCTTGAATTCATGAACTGGCTTGGCGACAATGAAGTTGGGTTTGTCATCCTCTTTACCAAGACTGACAAACTCTCCAAAATCCAACTGAGCAATAACCTCGCATCCTATCAGAAAGCACTTGCTGCTTTCTGGGACGAACTCCCGGCAATTATTCTTACCTCAGCCGAGACCGGTTTTGGCAGGGATGAGGTCCTGTCAACCATCGGGAATGCACTCAGGCAGATTGAAAGTGCTGAATAACAGCCTCACTCATTTTCAATGATCCCATTCCTTCGCTGGTGAGCGCGCATAATCCGGTAATCAAGGTTCGCGTGAAGCACAAACTTGTGGAAATGTTGTTCCCTGCCCTCCCGGATGAACAGGCATAATCCATGAACCGCACGAAAACGGGTGATGGCATCCACACGATTCAAAAGGGTTACATCGCAAAAGACATCAGGTACTGCTGCCGAAATAGCAGGAATGATTTGTTCCAGCGCGGACCAGGTACCTGTATCAGATCCGACGAGGACAGACAACTCCAGGTTTCCAAGCCATTTCAGTCTCCCCTCTTCGTCAAGGCCGTTCAGCATGGCAAACAGGATGAACGGACACTGTTCACGAAGGGTCTCTGCAATCTTTCTCAGATCAATTTTTTGTGATTTCATAAGTTGCCATTTATTATAATGACAGGTGAAATCTCAGAAACGTTGCAGTACTTTGAAAAAAAAACTGGTTGAATCTATGACAATACCCCGGATCGGGCTGATGGGAGAGGGGACACTGATTATTTCAGTTCAACGAGCAGGTGGCGTTTGGGAACAACCTCGCCCTGTTTGACATAAACCTTTTTAACCGTACCATTGATGGTTGCGAGCAAGTGGTTGTCCATCTTCATCGCCTGCAGTACCAGCAGGGTGTCACCTTTTTTTACCTTATGTCCCTCCTTCACAAGCACTTTCAGGATGGTTCCGGGGATAAAGGCGACAATTTTACGTGCATCGGGGGGAGTATAGGGAGTTCTGTTGGCAAATTTTTTTGTCAGCGTGGTCTTGTAAGAAATTTCTTCGTATTTGAAATCGATGAATTCAATGTTTTCGTCCATAAGGCCAGTTTAATGCAAAATTCAAAAGGCAAAAATCAAATCTAATTTGACCTGCCGAAGGCAGGATCATCTCGTTTTTAAAAAGGCGGAACTCCGTGCTTTTTCTTGGGTGTAATTTCCATTTTACCCTGGGCAAGGGTCAGTGAATGGGTAAGATAATTGCGTGTTTCGTTTGGTTCGATTACGGCATCTACATAGCCGTATGCTGCGGCTACATATGGATTGGCGAATTTTTGCCGGTATTCTTCGATGAGTCGTTTACGTGTTTCTTCAGGATTATCACTCGCTTTGATCTCGCTGCGGAAAATAATGTTGGCAGCCCCTTCAGGACCCATCACGGCAATTTCCGCAGTTGGCCAGGCAAAAACGAAGTCGGCACGCAGGTGATTCGAACACATGGCGATGTATCCTCCACCATAAGCCTTGCGGAGGATGACCGTGATTTTTGGAACGCTTGCCTCGCTATAGGCATACAAAACTTTGGCCCCATGACGGATGACACCGGCGTGTTCCTGGTCAACCCCCGGAAGATAACCGGGTAAATCAACCAGGGTTACCAGTGGAACATTGAATGCATCGCAATAACGGATAAAACGGGCTGCTTTGTCGCTTGAATCGCAGTCAAGCACACCGGCCAGCACCATAGGCTGATTGGCGACGAAGCCAACAGTCTGTCCATCCAGGCGGGCAAAACCGATCACGATATTGGCGGCCCACAGTTCATGTACTTCGAAAAAATCGCTGTCATCTGCTATGGCTCGGATTACGTCGCGCACATCATACGGCTGCATGGGGTTTGTGGGAAAAATGGAGTCCAGCTTGTATTGCCGGGATTTTGGTGCTTTTTTTGGAAAAACTTCAGCCTTTTTTTCATTGTTCCATGGAATGTAACTTACCAGGCGCTTGATCTGGTCGAAGCAATCGGCCTCGCTTTCAGCAAAAAAATGAGCGTTCCCCGTAATCTCTGCATGCACACGGGCGCCCCCTAGATCCTCCATGGAGATCTCCTCGCCAAGGACCGTCTTGATAACTTCAGGACCGGTGATGAACATTTTTGAAATTTTATCTACCACAAACACGAAGTCGGTAAGAGCAGGGCTGTAAACCGCGCCACCTGCACAGGGGCCAAGAATCACCGAAATTTGCGGGATGACGCCGGATGCCTGGGTGTTCCGGTAAAAGATTTCGCCGTATCCTGCCAATGAATTCACGCCTTCCTGGATACGGGCACCGCCACTGTCGTTGATCCCGATTAATGGTACCTTCATCTTCATGGCGTGGTCCATGATCTTGGTGATTTTTTTTGCATGCATCAACCCCAGTGAACCACCGGCAACAGTGAAATCCTGCGCAAAAATACATACAGGCCATGCGTTGATGGAACCTGTTCCTGTAATGACCCCGTCACCCGGCAAATATTTTTTATCCATGTCGAAATCCTGTCCGGCATGTTTTACAAAAAGATCATATTCATGAAAGGAATTTGGATCAAGCAATGCAAGGATACGCTCCCTGGCGGTCATCTTTCCAGAAGCTTTCTGCTTTTCAAGGGCCTGTTCGCCGCCCCCTTTAAAGGCTTCCTGCATCCGCCTTTTCAATTCCGTTGTTTTTGCTCTTAAACTCATTTTCAGAATGTTTTTTACAAAGGGTGCAAAGATAAGGTTAATCAAATTAATTAACAAAAATGCAGCCAATGAATAAGGCGCGAATCGTGTAATGACATGATTTATAATTTCATAGAATGTGGAAATAACTAGCCTGGCATTCAGTTGGAGAGAATCGCAGTCATACGGCTTTTACAGGATGGCGGTTTTCCCGTTTCATTTGAATTAATTATCAATGTGTTATGTTTTTTACATAACAAATAGTTGTACATATTTTGATGGATTAGCGTGGCTGTCGAAAAAGAAATTGAGTATCTTTGCTACTCAAAAATCACCTTGCCAGTTTTGAATTATTTTTTTCCGATCCTTATGGATGGACCATTGAATATGCGGAAACAATTTTTTTATGGAAGATAAACTACCAGGCGGAAATACCTTGCAGACCCAATTAAAAACAACGCTTTGGTATGCTGTTTACACCCGTTCCCGCTTCGAAAAACGGCTGATGGAGCTTTTACTGGCAAAAGGAATTGAAGCCTACGTGCCGCTTCGAAAAGTGATGCGACAGTGGAGTGACCGGAAAAGGCTCGTTGAAGAGCCAATCATCCGGTCGTATTGCTTCGTAAAAATCACCTTACATGACTATTACGAAGTGCTGAATACCCCCGGAGCCGTAAGATACGTTTGGTTTTCCGGCAAAGCTGCCACCATTCCCGACCGGCAGATCGAAACATTGAAGGTAATTTCCGGATCAGATGTGGCCGTTGAATGTTTGCCGGATACTTTTAAACCCGGAATCAAGGTCAGGGTGATTGCAGGTCCTTTGCAAGGTTTGTCAGGAGAATTGATCAATATATCGAATAAAAAAAAGGTCATCGTCAGGATCGATCATCTCAACCAGGTGGTCACACTCTCCATTTCGCCACTGCTGATTGAAAAAGCGAAATAGGGAAAACATAAAATGGTGGAAAACAAGC
This sequence comes from uncultured Bacteroidales bacterium, assembly GCA_903828645.1. Taxonomy (GTDB): domain Bacteria; phylum Bacteroidota; class Bacteroidia; order Bacteroidales; family FEN-979; genus CAIVAT01. The sequence continues at coordinate 9,585 of CAIKNA010000030.1, read as the reverse complement.
AAGGTTCCTGTGACCGAAAGGGCGAAGCTGTATCCGCATGAAACAATCCAGGACTGTCGTACTTCTAACTAAATATTTATTGTTATGTCTATTTACGAAAATCTCTTACAAAAAGAAACATCCCTCTCGGTTATCGGACTTGGGTACGTTGGACTGCCAATTGCTCTTGAATTTGCGCGGAAAATAAAGGTAGTTGGCTTTGATATCAAACCCGACCGCGTTGAAATGATGAAAAACGGCATCGATCCGAGCGGAGAGTTGTCATCTGAGGCATTCATGAATACCGATATACTCATCACAGCTAATCAGGAGGATTTGAAACTGTGCACATTTCACATCGTTGCGGTGCCCACGCCGGTGGATTCGCACAACCTGCCGGATCTCACTCCGCTGCTGGCTGCTACACGCACGGTAGGCAAGGCATTGAAAAAGGGGGATTATGTGGTATATGAGTCGACCGTCTACCCCGGGGCCACAGAGGAGGATTGTGTCCCTATCCTGGAACAATTGTCGGGGTTGAAGTTTGTAGAAGACTTCAAGGTAGGCTTCTCCCCCGAACGTATTAACCCGGGCGATAAGGAGCATTCCCTGACTTCCATTATCAAGATTGTTTCAGGTTGTGACGATGAATCACTGGATCAGATTGCAAAAGTTTATGAACTCATTGTAAAGCCGGGAATCCACCGTGCACCCACCATTAAGGTTGCCGAAGCTGCCAAGATCATCGAAAATGCGCAACGCGACATCAACATCGCCTTCATGAATGAACTTTCCATCATCTTCGGTAGGATGAACATCAACATCTATGACGTGCTGGATGCTGCGGGTACCAAATGGAATTTTCTGAAATTTTACCCCGGCCTGGTCGGGGGGCATTGCATCGGGGTCGATCCCTATTATCTCACCTATAAAGCCACGGAGTATCGCTACCATGCACAGGTAATCACTGCCGGAAGGTATGTGAATGACAGCATGGGATTCTATGTAGCCAAACAATGTGTCAAGCAATTGATCAAAGTCGGAAAAAATGTGCTTAACGCCAGGGTCCTGGTGATGGGAGCGACATTTAAAGAGAATGTCAGTGACATCCGGAACTCACGCGTTGCAGATGTGGTAAGTGAACTCAAACAGTATGGCGCTTGTGTTGACATTACCGATCCTTATGCCAGCAGTGATGAACTGGTGCATGAATATGGCTTTGGACTGACCGATGAAATACGGCAGGATTATGATGCAGTGATTGTTGCGGTAAACCATGCAACTTACCTGGACCTGACCGAGGACTATTTTAAATCACTATCCTCTGTAAATGGAATTTTAATTGACGTTAAAGGGATATTCAGAAATAAAATCCATGAACTGAATTACTGGAGCCTCTAAAACCCTTAACGCGTAACCTGTCACGCGTCACCTGTCACCTGTCACGCGTCACTCATCAAGTGTCAAAATTTCTTATCATTCACAAATATTTCCACTATGACTTCACCAAAAACAGCCCTCATCACCGGCATCACCGGGCAGGATGGCGCCTATCTGGCCGAATTCCTTCTTAAAAAGGGATACATTGTTCATGGTTTAAAGAGAAGGTCCTCATTGTTTAATACCGACCGGATCGATCATTTATACCAGGATCCGCATACCAAAAATCAGAATTTTTTTTTACATTATGGAGATCTTACCGATTCGTTGAATGTTACCAGGGTTATCCAGGAAACGCAACCCGATGAGATATACAACCTGGCTGCCATGAGCCATGTGATGGTCAGTTTCGATACTCCTGAATATACGGCCAATGCCGACGGTACGGGTACGTTGAGAATCCTGGAAGCGATAAGGCTGCTGGGACTTATTGAAAAAACCAGGATATACCAGGCCTCCACCTCGGAATTGTATGGCAAAGTACAGGAAATCCCGCAAACCGAGAAGACCCCTTTTTATCCGAGAAGCCCCTATGGGGTGGCAAAACTCTATGCCTACTGGATTACGGTAAACTACCGCGAAGCTTACAACCTCTTTGCATGCAATGGGATACTCTTCAACCATGAATCTCCCATCCGGGGTGAAACATTTGTAACCCGGAAGATAACCAGGGCCATAGCCAGGATTGCATTGGGGCTGCAGGACAAGCTCTACATGGGGAATTTATCCTCCCAGCGCGACTGGGGGCATGCAAAGGATTATATCAAGGCCATGTGGCTGATTCTGCAGCATGATACTCCCGATGATTATGTTATTGCCACCGGAATCACTACAGCGGTAAGGGAATTTATACGAAAAGCATTCAGGGAACTCGGGCTGACTGTTGAATTCACAGGGTTCGATGCTGCCGAAAAGGGAATAGTTATTGGCACTGAACGGGAAGAATTTAATAAGCTTGTCGGACAGGAAGTTGTGGCTATTGATCCCAGGTATTTCAGACCAACGGAGGTGGAACTGCTCATCGGTGATGCTTCTAAAGCAAGAACCGTACTGAACTGGACCCCGGAATATGACCTGGATACCTTGATCAGCGAGATGGTAGCCTCAGATTTCAGGCTGATGCAAAAGGAAAAGTTCCTGAAAGAAAACGGATTCAACACACTCAACTATTTCGAATAATGGAAAAAAAATCGAAAATATACATTGCCGGGCATACCGGGATGGTCGGATCGGCAATTACGAGGAGACTTCGTGAGAAAGGATTTGCGAATATCATCGGCCGTACGCTGGAAGAATTGGATCTTACCAGCCAGCAGGCTGTTGCAGACTTTTTTGAAAAGGAGAATCCGGAATATATTGTCCTCGCAGCGGCTAAAGTCGGCGGAATCATGGCCAACAACATTTACCGTGCCCAGTTTATTTACGAAAACCTGATGATCGAGGCCAACATCATACACCAGGCTTACCTGCATGGGGTAAAGAAATTGTTGTTTCTCGGGAGCTCCTGCATTTACCCAAAAGATGCCCCTCAGCCTCTGAAAGAGGAATACCTGCTCACTGGTGAACTTGAACAGACCAATGAGCCTTATGCCATTGCCAAGATTGCCGGGATCAAATTGTGTGAAAGCTATTTCCGCCAATACGGATGCAACTTCATCTCGGTGATGCCTACCAACCTTTACGGACCAAACGATAACTACAACCTTGAAACCTCGCACGTCCTTCCTGCGATCATCCGGAAGATGCACCTGGCTAAATGCCTGGAAGCAGGCAATTGGGAGGGAATCCGAAAGGACCTTCACAACCGCCCCATCGAAGGTGTCAGTGGAAACTCTTCGAAGGATGAATTTCTGACAATCCTGAAAAAATACGGGATATGCCTTGACACCGGGAGCAATTCCGAATCCCCCCTTGCCAGTCAAGCGTCAAGCGTCACGCTCACCCTCTGGGGCACCGGCCGGGTTTATCGTGAATTCATGCACGTCGACGACATGGCATCCGCATGTGTTAAAGTGCTGGAGGAATTAAATGTTGAAGAACTTGTTACTCGTCACGCATCACCTGTCACCGCATTTCTAAACATCGGCACCGGTGAGGACCAGACCATTGAAGAAATTGCGGCCCTGATCAAATCAGTGGTCGGATTCACAGGCGAAATCCATTGGGACAGCACCAAGCCGGACGGAACGCTGAAAAAACTTCTGGACGTAAGCAAGTTGCGTGCCCTGGGAGTTACTGCTTTCTTATCCCTTGAAGAGGGAATCAGCAGGGTTTACAACCAATATCTCCAACAAACCCAATAACGAAAAAAATCACAGCATGTTCACGGGCAAAGTTTTATTGATTACAGGTGGAACGGGATCATTCGGCAATGCTGTGCTGAACAGGTATCTTGCTACCGGCATCCGGGAGATCCGTATTTTCAGCCGGGATGAGAAAAAGCAGGATGACATGCGGCAGCATTACAAGGATGCGAAGATCCGCTACTACATCGGCGACGTGCGCGACCGGGGCAGTGTGGACAATGCCATGAAGGGAGTCGATTTTGTGTTTCATGCAGCAGCGCTGAAACAGGTTCCCTCCTGTGAATTCTTCCCCATGGAGGCGATCCGTACGAACGTGATCGGCTGTGAAAACGTAATCGATTCGGCAATCCTGCACCGTGTTGCAAAGGTAATTGTGCTCAGTACCGACAAGGCCGTCTACCCGGTAAATGCCATGGGAATTTCCAAGGCAATGAGTGAAAAGGTGATGATTGCCAAATCACGCAACCTCGACGGAACAGGCACTGTACTTTGCGGAACACGCTATGGCAACGTGATGGCTTCGCGCGGTTCGGTCATCCCCCTCTTCATCGGACAGATAAAAGCAGGATTGCCGCTAACGATTACCGATCCAGGGATGACCCGTTTCATGATGACCCTTGAGGATGCGGTTGACCTTGTGATCTATGCCTTTAAATATGGCCGGAACGGGGATATGTTCGTACAGAAAGCCCCTGCTTCAACCATCCGTATCCTTGCAGATGCCCTCATCGGCCTTTACAAAGCGGGACACGAGGTACGTATCATCGGAACCCGCCATGGTGAGAAAAAATACGAGACCCTCGTGAACCGAGAAGAGATGGCCAAAGCAGAAGACCTGGGAGAATATTTTCGCATCCCGGCGGATACCCGTGACCTGAATTACGGGAAATATTTTACCGAGGGCGAATCGAAGGTCTCAGTCATGGAAGAGTATCATTCTGACAATACCCGCCAGCTAAGTATTGAGGAGACAAAATCAATGCTCCTTAAGCTCGACACGATCCGAACCGAAATATCTACAAACCAGTCATCCGGAATCCCCGGCTAAAATTCATGACCAGTCATCCTTCATCCCCAACAGTCTCCCGGTTGCGTATCGGCATTACCGGCCAGGCCGGGTTTATGGGCAGCCACCTGTTCAACTGGCTCAACCTCTTCCCTGAAAAGTTCGAGACCCGACCTTTTGCCGATGAGTTTTTCAATTCGGCGGAAACCCTCCGCAACTGGGTTTCAGGCTGTGATGTCATTGTTCACCTGGCAGCCCTAAACCGTCACAACGATCCCGAAGTAATCTACCAAACCAACATCAGATTGGTAACACAACTGATCGATGCTCTGGAGAACACTCATAAAAGGCCCCATGTGCTGTTCGCCTCCTCCACGCAGGAAGAACGTGATAATCATTATGGAAGATCAAAGAAAAAGGGAAGGGAGTTGCTGGAAGCCTGGGCGGCTGAAAACTCAGCTCAAGTCACCGGGTTCATCATTCCAAACGTATACGGTCCTTTTGGCAACCCCTATTACAATTCTGTGGTAGCAACATTTTGTCACCAGCTTACACACAACGAGCAGCCCCGCATCGATGTGGACGGAGAACTGAAATTGATCTACGTGTCCGAAGTAGTGCAACAATTTGTCAAACAGATTGAAGAGACAAACAGGCACCGTAAAAGCGAGTTGGTCATCGAAACCATACAACTGCAACACACTGCGCAGGCAAAAGTCAGTGTAATCCTGAACATCCTTGAATCGTACAAGGCAAACTATTTCGAAAAAGGGGAAATTCCTGCCTTGGACGATCCTTTTAAAAGGAATTTATTCAGCACCTTCCTTTGCTACATCGACCACAAAAACTTCTTCCCTTTCAAACTGAAATTAAATACCGATCAGCGAGGTAGTTTTGTGGAAACGGTGAAACTGAACAGCGGAGGGCAGGTTTCATTTTCGACCACCCTCCCCGGAATTACCCGCGGCAACCATTTCCATACCCGTAAAGCCGAACGGTTTGCTGTGATAAAAGGCAAAGCTTTGATTGAATTTAGAAGAATCGGGACCGGCGAAATACTATCCTTCGAACTTGACGGAGATCATCCATCGTTTGTGGATATGCCTGTGTGGTACACGCACAACATCAGGAATACCGGTGAAGAGGAACTTTATACCATTTTCTGGATCAATGAACATTTCGATGTCAGTGATCCTGACACCTATTTTGAAAAAGTCTGATCATGAAAAAGTCGATACTCAAAGTGATGACGGTCATCGGGACCCGCCCCGAAATCATCAGGCTTTCGCGGACCATGTCGCTGCTTGATGAACATCTGAACCAGGTTATCGTCCACACCGGTCAGAACTACGATTATGAACTCAATGAAGTGTTTTTTACAGAGCTTGAGCTGCGAAAGCCAGATCATTTTATGAACATTGATACCTCTTCGCTGGGGGCGGCAGTAGGGGATATCATCCGGAAGTCTGAAACGGTGATGAAGGAGGAAAAACCAGATGCACTGCTTGTGCTTGGTGACACGAACTCGTGCCTGTCAGCATACATGGCCAAACGGATGCACATCCCCATCTTCCACATGGAGGCCGGGAACCGGAGTTTCGATTTCAATGTACCGGAAGAGATCAACCGGCGGGTCATAGACCATATCTCCGATTTCAACCTGGTTTACACTGAACATGCCCGCCGGCACCTGCTTTCTGAAGGGCTGCCGCACAGACGGATATATCTTACCGGCTCGCCGATGAAAGAGGTGCTCGATTATTACCGGCCAGGGATTGCCAAATCGGATATCCTTTCCCGGCTGTCTGTTACAAAAGGTGGATATTTCCTGGTCAGCACTCACCGGGAAGAGAATGTGGATCATCCCGGCAACCTCGAAAAAATCTTGAACATCCTCAACAGGCTTGCAGCCGATTATGACCTGCCGGTGATCGTTTCCACACACCCGCGTACCCGTAAGAAACTGGAAAACCTGGCTGACTTCCAGCCCGATCCAAGGATCCGGTTCCTGAAACCGTTCGGTTTCCTGGATTATATATTTTTACAGCAGCATGCCCTTTGCACCCTGTCCGACAGCGGCACCATTTCGGAAGAGTCATCCATCCTCTCCTTCCCGGCAATTTCACTGCGCCAGTCGATGGAACGTCCTGAGGCGCAGGACGCCGGCACGATCATCCTCACCGGGTTTGAGCCCCTGCGGGTGCTGGATGCCGTATCACTTGCCATTCAGGAACACCAGCTACGAACATATCAGCAGATCGCTCCCGACTACCTGATTGCCGATACTTCCTGGCGGACCCTGAAACTCATCATGGGAAATACCGGCCTCAGCAACATGTGGCATGGAATCCGATAACCACTTTCAATGAACCAGGCTTCCTTTCTAAAGAAATATTTCTTAGCCATTGTGGTGTTTTCAGGGTTGACCATGTTGCATTTTTCACCGGTTCAAACGACCTATGGAGTCTATTTATCTATCTTCCTTGCCCTGGTTTCCTGTTTTAATTCAGTTGCTTTCTTTGTATTTGCCGTGGGATCACAAATGGCCCCTGATCCAAAAGGCATTTCACTCACGCTTGCCCAGCTCGGAGTTATCTGCTGGATTGTCACATTGCCTGTAAATGGCTGGCCTGCACTTGTTCAAAAGGGGTTTAAGATTCCGGCGGTGCTGATCCTTTTTCTTCTCTGGGGAATTTTAATGACAATTTTTAACGGGACCTGGATTAAATTCATTCCTGTTCTCACAGGTGCATTTTTTTTTATCATAGCCATTGTTTACGCCAATGACGACCGCTACACGTTAAACAATTACTTGATCGTCATCTGCCTTTCATCTTTCATCAGCATTGTAGGCTACTGGTTCCTGCGCGTGGGGTTGCCTGTCGAACTTATTCAATACGAAGGAGATGCCGTTAGGAACGTGGAGCGCATCGGCAGTGGAAAGGGCGATGCCAACATGGTCGGGATCATGCTGCCGATCGGTGTCATTGGATATATGTTTGCCACAGCCACTTATCTTTCCGCTAAAAATAACTGGGATGGCACACAAACTCAAAGGGTGGGGCTTATTAAAGCTTTATTATCGGTTATTATTGTTTTTTTTATTGGGATACCTCCCCTGATAAGTACGGCATCCCGTTCAGCGATCATTACAACATCTATTGGGTTTGCAGCCATGCTTATTTTTTTATATATTTCTGTTCTCAAGGAGCCCGTTCTGGTCATAAAATCGAGAATCCGGGCTGTGCTGGTTTTAATTTTAATCATGCTGATTACGACAATCACGTATATTACTACGAACGTTAACTTCAATCGCTACCTGATTGCGATGGAGAGAATCAGCGACAAAGAGAGCAGCATGAGTACCAATGGAAGCATGGTGGGGGGGAGAAGCTCGATCTGGCTCAGCCATATGAAGATAATTGCCGAGTACCCGCTTTCCGGTTCGCCAAAGGACGCTACCTGGCTGTTTTCTTCTTACGGGCGAGGGAAATTTGGTGATTTCGTTGCCCACAACACCTATATCGAAGTGGGATCCCTGGCGGGGTTGCCGGAAAGCATCCTGTTTATCCTGTTCTGTTTTTATCCCTTTGCTAAACGTTACCGGATTTTTTTCCACCCCGATTACCTGGCCTATACCCTTGTCGGGATTTTGATTTTTGTGTCATTCATGTCATTCAGCGCTCAATCCTGGAAAGTTTTCTGGATTTTCATGGCCCTGGTCTGGCTGATCTATTTCAGGAGTGAACAGCAAGTCATCATGGATGGGAACGAAATATGAAAATCGGCTCTTTTGCATTTCCGAATCTTTTTAAGACAAATTCACTTGTAAAAAATTCATTCTGGTCGCTCGGGTCCGGGATGGTTGACCGTTTTTCAGCCCTTCTTGCACTTGTCATACTTGCCCGGTTGATGGATAAGGAAAACTACGGGGTGTTTATCTTTATCATTACAACCCTTAACCTCCTGGCCAACACCATCATCAGCGGGCCTGCAAATATTTTCATCAGCGAGGTCTCCCGGAACAGAAAAAATGAGAGCCGTAAGATCCCCGGGCTGCTGGCCGTCGGAATTTTCTGGTGCCTGATTGTCGGGTTCGTGATCATCCTGGCAACCCTCTTTTTTAACCGGCAGGTTGCTCTTTTTCTCGATCCGGGTCATCGCATATCTGCCAATGTCATAAAGATTATTGGCCCCTGGGCGGGACTGATAACCCTTTCAGCTGTATTTTCGGCGGTAATCCAGGGATATGAATTGTTTGACCGCACTTTCTTTGCCTATCTTGGAAAAGCATTTGCAAACATCGGTTTGTGCGTTAGCCTTGTTATTTTTTACGGACTGTGGGGAGCCATTGCAGCATATGTCCTCACCGCATTCATTTTCCTGGTTTTATTGTGGAGAATCAGCGACCATCAGGTCAAATGGCATTTCAGTGACGGGATCGCACTGATAAAAACCGATAAAGAATATATTTCCAGGGTGGTCCGGCTTTCCCTGCCGTTGATCCTGTTATCACTGGTTCAGATGGGGGCAGACTGGGGCGGGCAGTTTCTCCTGGCCAAAGGGGGCAAACAATGGGCTGCAGTTGCTGATCTTGGAGTCGCACGGCAGATCGCATTTATTCTTCCTGTTCTCTCTTCATCCGTTGCATCGGCCGGGCTCCCTCACTTTTCAAAAAAAAGCAATGATGGAGCAGATATCTATTTTCAATCCGTCGTAAACTACATCAGGACTTCCTGGTTCATGCAAATCCCGCTTGGGGCGGTATTGATCTGCATAGCACCTTTCGTAGTGACCATCATCTATGGGAAAGAGATGGCCAGTGCATCGGGCATCTGCCGCATCCTGGTCATT
>CAIKNA010000029.1 GCA_903828645.1 uncultured Bacteroidales bacterium | reverse complement strand
CCTGTCAAACCTCAGAAACGTTCCCAGCGGGAGTTTTCTTTTACCCTTGTCGGCGAAATAAAACTCCCCGCTCTGCATGCCGGGGATTTCACCGAAACGGGTTTTAACCAGGTTTTCGGGAATCAGCGACGAAAATCCCATGGAGTACAAACTCAGTAAGAAGAACCCCTGCTCGGGGACGAGCAGCTCTTTGCAGATGGCAATAATTTCATCGATCGAATCTTCCAGGATCCATTTCTCCCCGTCGGGTCCCCTTCCGTAAGCCGGCGGATCGAGGATGATGCCGTCGTAACGGTTTCCGCGCTTCACTTCCCGGCGGACAAAATTCATGGCATCCTCCACCACCCAGCGGATGTTGTCGAGATTGCTGGCCTCCATCATCTCCCTGGCCCAGGTGATCACCGGTTTTACCGAATCCACATGCACCACATCGGCACCGGCTGCCTTCGCGGCAAGGGAGGAACCGCCGGTGTAGGCGAAGAGGTTGAGAATGCGTGACACGTGACGCGTGACGCGTGACGAGCCAGGCGATGAATCGCCGGGTTCAAGATGATGCTCCGTGATCACATCATAGATGTAGTTCCAGTTGATGGCCTGCTCGGGAAAGACCCCGATATGGCCGAAGGCGGTGAGGCCAAGCCTGAAGTTCAGGTGCATCTGCCTGTAATTGTACCCGATGATCCACTGATCGGGCATCTTCGGTTTCCTGATCCATGATCCGCGCTCGTTCTCATCACCCGCGCTTTTTTTTCCTTTCATGCGCACATACCGTGCATGGCTGAGCTTTTCCCATTCGCTTTCGGAAAGCGATTTCTGCCAGACCGCCTGGGGCTCGGGGCGGATCAGGATGTATTTCCCGAACCGCTCCAGCTTTTCGCGGTTGCCGGTGTCGATCAGCTCATATTCGGTCCAGTCGGTGGATGTAAGGATTTCCATTATGATGATTTAGGTCTGTTGATCCGCAGTTGTGTCACTCTTTTTCCATTGCCAGCGCTAAGGGAGCAGTTTATTGACAAGGATTACCAGGGGCTGGCCGCCGGTGTTTTTCCAGGCCCTGGAGATCCCGGCTTTGAGGTGGACGGCCGTATCGCAACCAACTTCCACCATTTCCTGATGGCTGCCCGGATTGCCGATGGCGAGTGTGCCGGTGCCTTCGGTCACAAAGAAAACGACATCCATGGGCTGGGTGTGGGGCTCCATCCCGTCTCCGGGCTGAAGAGTCAGGTGGACAAGTTCGTAGCGCCCGGAAGAAAAAAGGATCCGCCCGTCGAATTTGAATGGAACGCGGGGGGCGTTATCCAATGAGCAAATGGTATAAGCCATAAAGGTTAAGATTCCACACAAAGTTAGTCATTTTGAAGCCGCTTAATGTTGTGGTAAATAATTCTTCCTAATTTTAAAGACTTTTTTGCCGGATCAAACACTGGTTATTTCGACTTAATCCGTCTTCATGAAAAAAAATGCACCCTCCACCCCTGTTCAGAAAAAGGTGATTGTGAAAGCAGGTGGATCGTTGAGACTGCTTCTCGAACAATGGTGCCGCAAGCAGCGCCGCTGGATCATGGCAGCCATCCTCGCCGTATCGCTGGCATTGCGCATGGTCTATTTTCAGCAGGTCAATGATACCGTTTTCATCAACCAGCATACCAACCCCGAAAGCGACATGTCGTTTTTTCACCTGGGTGCTGTTAAAATTGCAGATGGCGACTGGCTCTCAAAAACGGTCGGCCATCCCCGGCACCAGTGGATGCAATGGGTGGCCGACCGCTATTTCCAGTCACACCCGGAAAAACTGGAGCAGTTCCGTGCGAAGGCAGGCAGCGATACCCTTGCGAACAACCCCGCCAAACTGCTCTGGGAGCAATGGTACGGTTCACAGACTTTTCAACAGGAACCCCTGTACTCCTATTTTGTAGCTGTAAGTTACAGCCTTTTCGGGAAAAACGTGAGGTGGGTCTTTATCTTCCAGCTGCTGATGGGAATATTCACCAACCTGCTTGTCTATCTTGTGGCCCGCCGTTATTTCGGCGATCTTGCCGGAACCGTTGCCGCCTTTATGGCGGTGTTTTTCGGTCCCATGCTTTTTTATGAAATGATTCTTCTCCGTTCATCCATGGCGGTATTTTCCGGTATCCTGCTCATCTATGTTACCGGCACAGCCATCCAAAAAAACAGCATTGCCTGGTGGATACTCACGGGAATATTAACCGGCCTGGCTTTGATGGTTCACATGTTTTTCCTGTTTTTCCTGTTGGGAACCCTCATGGCCCTTTTCATTATTTACAGGAAGAACTTCAGGAAAGGGATCTTCTGGGCCGCTGCCCTTATTCTTGGTCTTTTCGTTGCGATATCACCGGTAATTTACCGCAATTATACGGTTGGCGCATCTCCCATGAGCCTGAGCAGTACAGGTGCCCTGAGTTTTGTGACCATGAACAATGAGTCCTTCAAAAGTTTCATCGGGTGGAACATCAACGCAGGGCACCTGTCGGAGATCATGGGCGAAACGGATGGACGGTTGTTAAAGGCCATCCTCCCTACGCTTAAGACCCATCCATCGGCAGCAAGCTATCTTTCGATGGAATGGGATAAATTTCACGCCACCTTCAGCTGGTTTGAAATTCCCAACAATGTCAATTTTTATCTCTACCGGGATTACATACCCGTTCTTTTCCTCACCTTCCTTTCTTTCCTGGTCCTCTCTCCCCTGGCGCTGACCGGGATATTCCTGAGCCTGTACAAAAAAACAGATGCCTGGCCCCTCTACCTGATGTACCTGGTATTTATGTTCCCTATGCTCGCATTCATGGTATTGTCGCGATACCGCATCATCCTGGTTCCGGTGCTGATCCCGTTTGCAGCACTTACCGTCGTTGAACTGCTGGAATCCTGGAAAGGATGGAAGAACTATGCGATCGTGGCGGCCCTTGTTCTCCTGGGTTTCTGGGCTTCATCCACAGGAGGGGTGACCGTCAGTAAAATTACCCGAAACGATTATACCGAAATATGGTCAGTGCATTATACCAAAAATATTCAGGCGCAACTGGGGCAACACCAGTGGGACAAGGTTGCCCGGTCGATCAAGGATTTCCTCAGCGGGTATGAACCCGGCAAAATCACCAATGCCGGACCCTCTTTTTTGTGCAGGGACCGGAGCGAATCCGACATTTTTGATTATTTCTCGATGATGCATGGCAATCTATCCCGTTTATATCATAATATCGGAGATTCCACCCGGGCCAGGACTGAAGGCGATATTGCCGGAAAATTGAAAAATATTGCCTCCAGACAACCATTGATCCAATGATCAAATAGTTGTAATTTCGCCAATATTGATCCCGGAACATGATCCCGCACGATACCATCGATACCATCATCCAGACCGCCCGCATTGAGGAGGTGGTGGGCGATTATGTGAACCTGCGCAGGCGGGGGGTCAACCAGATCGGTTTGTGCCCGTTCCACAACGAAAAAACACCCTCTTTCACGGTCTCCCCGGCCAAAGGGATCTACAAGTGTTTTGGCTGTGGAAAAGCTGGGAATTCGGTCAATTTCATCATGGAGCATGAACATTTCTCCTATCCCGAAGCTCTCAGATACCTCGCGAGAAAATACAACATCGAGATCGAGGAGGAGGAACAAACGCCCGAACAGCTCCAGGAGCTGAATGAAAAGGAGAGTCTTTACAACCTCAGCCTCTTCGCGCAGCAGTATTTCACAAAAATATTGACAGAATCGGAAGAGGGGAAGGCAATCGGGCTGACTTACTTCAAAGAACGCGGCATGCGCGACGACCTGGTGAACAGGTTCCAGCTGGGTTTCAGCCCGGTGAAATGGGATGCCTTCTCAGAACATGCCATTCAGCAGGGTTATAAAAAGGAGTTCCTGGTAAAAACCGGCCTGTCGATCGAAAAAGAGAACCGTCTCTACGACCGGTTTCACGGCCGCGTGATGTTCCCCATCCACAGCGCTTCCGGCCGCGTGATCGGTTTCGGCGGGCGCATCCTGGGAAATGACAAGTCATTTGCCAAATATGTCAATTCACCCGAATCAGAGATCTACAATAAAAGCAAAACCCTCTATGGGATCTATTTTGCCAAGAATGCCATCATTTCAAAGGACAGCTGCCTCCTGGTGGAGGGTTACACCGATGTGATATCGATGCACCAGGCCGGCATCGAAAACGTGGTAGCGTCGTCGGGAACCTCCCTCACGCACGACCAGGTGCGCATGATCCAGCGGTATACCTCGAACATCTCCATTTTATACGATGGCGACCCCGCGGGCATCAAAGCCTCGTTCCGCGGCATCGACATGATCGTGGAACAGGGGATGAATGTGAAGATCGTCCTTTTTCCCGACGGCGAAGATCCCGATTCCTTTGCCCGCAAGCACCACCCGACAGAGGTGGAATCGTTCCTTGCCGCCAATACCGTTAACTTCATCCTGTTCAAAACCAGGCTGCTCCTCGCAGAAACCCAAAATGATCCGATCAGGAAAGCGGCGCTGATCAAGGAAATTGTCAACACCATCGCACTCATTCCCGACGGGATCTCCCGCTCGCTGTATGTAAAGGAATGTTCCAGCCTGATGACCATCTCCGAGCAGGTGCTCATGAACGAACTGAATAAAATCCTGCGCGCGAAGCTGAAGAAAAGTTCCCCCGAAGCGGAGAGGGAGGCGGAGGTGGTTCCCCCGGAACAGATTCCTTCTGAACCGCAGATCGATACTGACCTTGATTCGGCGGAATACCAGGAGAGGGAGATCATACGACTGCTATTGCTTTTCGGATCGGAAGTCATCCATATCAGACTAAACCCTGCCGACGAAGAGGAAGTTCCGGTTGGTATAGCCGATTACGTTGTGAACGACATCACCAATGATGAAATGATTTTCGAAAATCCGCTCTACAAGTCAATTTTTGAGGAATACACACAAGGCGTCGAAAAAGATGCAATTCCCGACCGTGCCTTGTTTCTTGCCCACAGCAATCCTGAAATTGCTTCATTGGCAGTCAACCTGGTATTCAACCCTTATGAACTCAGTGAAAACTGGCTGAAAAACAACATCATGGTCACCACCGAGGAGACCCGGTTGCAGATGCATGTCATGCTTGCGCTGCATGCCTTCAAGGCAAGAAAACTGGACAGGATGATGACCGAAACCCGGAAAAAATTAATGGATGTAACATCTCCTGAAGAGCAGGGGGCTTTGATGAAGAGCTTTCACGAACTGAAAAAGCAGAGCATCCTGATCAACAAGGACGGGCTCGGTCGGATCATCACCCGTTGACCTCCCCTAACTCCCGGACACGAATATCAGCTGCCGGTACCAGGGATTGTTCCAGTAATCCATCAGGATCTTAAAATCGGGATAGGAAGAAACATCGAAAACCCGTTCGCTGAATTTCAATTGCCGCTTTATGGTTGCCTTTCCATCCGCGGTTTTTACCTCCCACACAAAGGTTCCGGCCTTGTTGCTGATGTCGAGTTTTTTTGCCGGGGTAAACAAACTGAAAGAGGAAGGCAGCGTAAGGGTAAAGGAATAACTTTCATCGGCCAGGGAGGGTATTTCATAGGGTGTTTCGCGCCTGGCCGAAAGGGTTTTGATTCCCCAGCTCTCTATTCCTGCCGTTGAAACAGGAAGGTTGAAAAAGTAGTAATTCGAATCCTTCCGGAATGGCTTATCGCTTTGCGCGATGAATGTCTGAAAGCCATTTTCAGTATTCAGCGTGCTAACTTTCAGGTTGGTGGTGTCGTTTCCGATCAATCCGCCGGAAATCGAATTTTTCATCCTTTTTTTGTCACGCAAAAGGCCGGCCAGCGGATAAACGGCTCCTTCATAATAAACCGAGATCTCACCGGTAAGTTTAGGATCGGATGAAACGATAAAATTTCCGATAACCTTGACCATTTGCTTTGGTATCTCCGTTTTGACAATGGCCGGCTTCGCGCCTGGTTTCAATGGGATGAATGACCGGCCCGGAAGGATTGATTTCAGGTTGACAGGATTAAGCCCCGTAACCGACATATACCATGTTCCCCGCTCCTTGTTTTCCAGTTTCACGGCAAAATCTTCGATGTCGGCCAGGGTAGCGATTTTTTCATCGGCAAAGGCGGTTCTTACAATTCCGACTACCTCCGCATCCTCTCCTGCCGAGGTGAGCAATGCGGCAAGCAATGCCGCTTTTTCAACCGCGGTACCGCCATTGCTGTTCCAGGTTTGCTCCGGGGTGCGGCATTGATACAACGCGTAACGCAATGGAATAGGATACAAACGCAAATCGTTCACCACCATTTCCTGGATTTTCAGGGCGATTTCAAATTTATCTTTTTTACCCGTCGCAATCGTGTTGACAGCCTGTTTCATCTGGTCCGAAAGGGCAAAACCAAATGCAGGCTGACCTGTCAGAAAAGAAAACACCTCCTCACGCTTTCCGGAAGTGCTGAAAACAAGCCGGGGATAGCGTTCGTTTGCCCCCTGTTGCGCCTCTTCGGCAGAAATGGCTGCAAGATCATTCAACTTCCAGGTATAGACCTGGAATTTCCCGTCTGAACTTTTTTCAGGCTGAAGTTCCAAATTGAACAGGTGAAAAAAGAGACTCTGCCCGGCAGGAATACGCACCCGGATTTCAAGATTTTTCACCGGCTCATTCTCAGCGAGCAATTCATTGCCCATCATGGCCGGAAAGGCCCCCTGAACCGTGTGGATCTCATAATCCAGGTTTACGGTCGCATTGCGTTCAAGTGCCGTGTGGGTGATCACCATTTCACGCAGTGAATTATAGGCAGGGGCATTGGCAGCGAAACCGGGCAGCACTTCATTGAATGAATTCTGCGGTGCAACGATTTTTTTCCCGTCGGCCATCAGGGTGTAGTCTTCATTGATCTTCAATTTCTGGTAAACCGGGTTGCAGGTGATAAAGGTCTCCCCGTAAAGATTATGAAACGCACGGTAGGTCAGTAATTTTTGTTGCTTGATGAACCTGTAATCCATGCTTCCGTCAGGATTCAGGGTATACTCTTTAACCAGGGAAGCGTACCATGCATCGTATTTGTCATCCTGGGCCTGGATTGGCGGGGATAGAATTGTCGCGGTGAAAAAGAGAAAAAAGATCAGAACTTTTGCGCTCATGCCTGAAGGTTTCTAAAGGAACTTTGGTTTATAACTCAATGATGACAGGCTCTTCGGCAAACCTGTTCTGGGCGTCGACGGCGGCCTTAAATTCGGGCCACTCCTGAGGCTCATATTGCCGTTTGGTGAAAACCGATTTCCCTGAAAAAATCAGGGAGCCATTGGTCACGGAATAGGAGCCCTGGTAGGATGCTGCCTCCCCGGATTTTGCGACAGAGAGAGGGATTTGAACCATTTTATTCGGTGCCGGGAGCGCGATGGATTCGTTGATCTCCACTTTCCGGGAGCACCGGTCGCGGAAGGGATATTTGCGTTCCTTCATCCCGGTTTCAAAAGAAAGCTGGCCCTGGTAAGGCTTGAAAATCTCCCCTGCCGAAAGCGGGGTAAACATCATCATGTTACCCGAAACCAGGGCAAATTCAGGGATCTCATAGTCGATCGCGATCCAGATGTTGTATTTCTGGTAATCCACCGGGTCGGTGTATTTGACCTGCGATACTTTTGCCTGGGGCCACAGCCGGAGCAATTCCCGTTCAACATTCTGATACCAGGCTGTTCTGTTCGAACTCTTGAACAATCCGCGGATCGCAGCATCCGACTGCCCCTCGCCCGTGACGGTGATCCGGCCGGCAAGGGTTCCGTTTGCCTGCAGCCGGGCAACACCGTCAATCTTTATATAATGGTTTTCAGGATCGGATACCGGGGTTGTTGCCAGGTCGGCGCCTTCGGGAACACCCATCAGGTATTGCTGCTGTTGTTCGGCGCTCGACCATAGTTCACGGACAAACGGAACCCAGGTCGGGTCGAGCAGGTGGTACTTTCCATCATGCAGTTTGACAACCGTTACGCAATGGTTGAACTGATCGGCAGGGATGTAGTCGATACGCGATCCGGCCATGGTCATCGCAGGATAGGCATTAAATCCGGCTGCCCGCAGCATGGTGATCAGCATCCCGGCTTTATCCTTGCATACGCCGCACCGGTCGGTAAAGGTCATTGTCCCCTTGTGCAGGGTGAACCCTTCGCCGCAGCCCATTGAAATGCCCGAATAGCGAACTTCGTCGGCACACCAGTGGGTCAGCCTGGAAACCGAATCCATCTCATCCCGGGCGCCTTTCAGGATCTCATTTACCTTATCGCCGATCTCTTTTCCGGGAATGAAACTGCCAAAATCCTCGTTCACTTTATAAAACCAGGTTGATTTCGCATTCCAGTCGGGGGTGGTTGATACCAACAACTTCGGTGAAACGTCGACCATGGCCACCATGCGGGGCTCCATTTTTATCGGGAAGATCTCTTTTTTACTGAAGTTATAGACCATTTTGCCATTCTCAAACCAACAGGAGACCTGTGCCTCCCCGTTATAAAATTGATACTGGAGCGGTTTGTCCTTCGGAACGGTGACCCGGTAAACTTTATTTTTGATGGGATAGTTGCCAAAAAATTCAACGATATCATAGAACTGGCCTTTCATCGGCGGAATATATCTGTCATCCTCGCCGGGGGAGAGCAGCGCGTAGGTAAACCCTTTTCGGAACATGACCATCTCCACGGCATCGCCCGGTTCCAGCCGTCCGGTTTCAAGCATAATCTCCCTGGCTCCCCAGTATATCGCCCTTGCCGGGGCAGGATAATCAAGTGTTTTGTGAACGTCAAGTTCAATGATCCGGCCGTCGTGCCGGTAAATCACCGCTTTTCTGATCTCTACAAACGCCGACAACGGGTCGTAGCCATATTTGATCGCGCTCAGATCGATGGCCCCGTGATTGGTCAGCACTTTGGTAAGGGTATGGTTGACGATATACGTCAGTCCCGTTTCCTGCATATCGACGTTGGTGCTGTCAAAAATGATCAGCTGGTCATGGTTGGGATATGCGGCGGCATCGCCGGCTTTCTGAACCAGGTCAGCGACAGACTGACCATAAAAACAGGTAATGAAACCTAGTTGCAGGAGCAACAGCATGCCTTTTTTCATGTCTGGTAAAAATTTGTGATATCAAGAAATGTCTGGTGAAGTGCCGGTTTTCCTTTGAACTGAACTGCCTTGATATGGGTTTCAATCTGTTTCAGCTGTTTGTCGCGGGTATAAATCCGGATTCGCGTATTCTGCAGCAATTCGTCTCCGTTGAGGCGTGAAACCGAAAGCGCGGTCAGCTTTTCCTGGTCTTCGGGATGAATCAGGTTCAGTATACCTGAACTGCCAAACATTAAAAATTCATCAAGCGGGTATCCGAATATTTCAGCGGTCCTCTTGTTGGCGAAAACAAATTCTTCATTTTGGACGATGGTCAGTCCCATCAGTGAATTATCCACGATGGTCTGGTACATGGCCATTATGTCTTTGTTTTCCTGCGACCGTTTTTCAAGCAGCGCTTCCAGATCCTTCTGGTACAGGGTATTCTCAATTTCAAGGTTGCGCTGGTAGGATGCAATTTCAATGGTCATTTTGGTCTGCTCCATGTCGATTGGCTTCAGGAGATATCCGAACGGTTTTATTTTAAACGACCTGTCGTATATCTCTTTTGAACTTTGCCCGGTGAGAAAGATGATGGCGCAATTGAACTGATCATTGATCAGTTTGGCCGTTTCAATTCCGTCCATTTCGCCACGCAGATGGATGTCCATCAGCACAATTTCAGGCTCTTTTCCCTGCCTCGAAAGTTCAGCGATCTCCTCGAGGCATGACTCTCCGCGTATGGAAGAGCCGGAAATCTCATATCCGAACTGCTGGAGTTGTGATTTTAGATTCGCTGATATCAGCAACTCATCTTCAACGATATAAATACTGATTGGATTCATCGTATATCAGGGTTTTGAGCTGATCATTTTCAACAAATTTATCTCCTGTTCGTCGAGCAGGCGCCAGGTTCCCCTGGGAAGGTTCTTTTTGGTCAAACCGGCGTAATATACCCGGTCAAGCCGCAAAACCTTGTACTCAAAATGTTCGAAAATGCGCCGTACAATGCGATTCTGACCTGAATGCAGTTCGATGCCGATCTGTTTTTTGTCTTTACCGTCGCCAATGTATTCGATGCTGTCGACCGTCACCACTTCGTCTTCAAGTTTAAACCCCTCTCCTATTTTCACAAAATCAGTCCGGGCCAGGTTTTTATCCAGTTCAACATGATAGATCTTCCTGATCCCGTATCTTGGATGGGTCAGTTTTTTGGCAATGTTGCCATCGTTGGTAAAAAGGAGCAAACCGGTGGTATTCCGGTCGAGCCGCCCGACAGGATAGATCCGCTCCTTGCAGGCACCTGCAACGAGACTCATCACCGTTTTGCGTTTTTCGGGATCATCGGCCGTGGTGATATACCCTTTGGGTTTGTTAAGCAACACATATCTTGGCTTTTCACGGTTGATGGTCTGATCGCCATATTGAACTTTGTCGCCGGGCCCGACTTTCGTACCCAGTTCCGTTACGATGATCCCGTTCACCGATACCGCACCCGCCTGGATGAGCCGGTCGGCTTCACGCCGCGAGGATATCCCTGAATTGGCAATATACTTGTTCAGCCTCATCAGATCCGGATCTGCCTTTTTCTCACCCTGGCGAACCACCCTTTTGGGTTTGCTGGTTCTCTCCGGAAGGCTTGACCTGTCAAGCTTTATCGCTCTTTCCTGTCTGGCTGATCTTTCCGGCTTGCCGGTCCATTCTGCCCTGGCCGATCTTTCAGGCTTGCCGGTCCTTTCCGCCCTGCCGGGTTTTTCCGCCGTTCCCGGTCTACCAGGTCTTACCGGTTTACCGGGACGCTCTGTTCTTTGGTTTTCCTCATTCCTTTCAGGTTTATATCTCCTGTCGGGTGCCGGGGACCTATCGGGTCTTTCACCCCGGTCTGATCTTCCCGCCCTTTTAGGTTCACTGCTTCTCTCCGGCCTGGCCGATCTTTCCGGCCTTTCACCCCGGTCTGACCTTCCACCCCTTGTGGGTTCACTGCTTCTCTCCGGCTTGCTTGCTTTTTCCGGCCTGGATGATCTTGCAGGTTTTTCTTCCCTGTCCGACCTTCCGGCTCTTTTGGGCTCAACTTTTCTTTCCGGTTTGCTTATCCTATCCGGCCTTGCAGCTCTTGCGGGTTTTTCTCCCCTGTCCGACCTGCCTGATCTTTCCGGTTTATCTGGTTTTTCTGTCCTCATCTATTCCTCCTCTTTTTCATATGGCGGTTTGATTTTTACGCCGTCATAGCGTGTTTCAACCCCCTGTTTATATGTGGTGATCATGAAAAGCGTTCCGTCAAAGTTGTATTTGTACCATTCGCCCTCTTTCCTGCCATTGACGTAATTTCCCTCGTCTTTCACCTTGCCGTTTTCCCAGTAATAACTATGTTTTCCATCGGGATTGTCTTCGACAAAGCCACCTTTGAAAAAGCAAAGGCTGTCGGTGACGCTGCCGTTCCGGTTCAGGTAAAAGTTGTACCACATCCCGTTCCGGAGCCCGTCGCGGTATGTGCCCCTAATAAAGCAATCGCCGGTAAGTTCAAACCAGGGTCCGTCTTCATTGTTGTTAACGAACTCGCCTTCCTCTATCACCTTTCCTGCTTCATCATATTCGGTTGACAGTCCGTCTTTCAACCCGTTGTGGTAATTCTCCGCCTTTAACAACTGCCCGCTGTCAAAAAACCACTTCCACGTGCCTTCAAATTTTCCCTGCCTGTTGAATTTCCCTGTCTGTTCGATTTTTCCGTCGCTATGATAGAATTTCCATTCGCCTATTTGTTTGCCATGGTCGTAATTTCCCTCCGCCCTGAGCGACCCGTCGGGATAAAAATCCTTCCACGGACCGTCACGGTCGCCGTCATCCTTTACAATTCCCTCCCCGATGATCACACCATTTTTGTAAAGGTACGCTTTTTCAACATTGCCATCGGCATTGTATTCCCGTTTGATCCCTTCCGCTATGCCATTCCGGAACATGGCGCTGACTTTTAATTTTCCATCGGGATAATATTCATTCTGCACCTCCAGCTTCTGAATCTCAACCGCTTCAGGTTGAATTTCATCATCCACATACTTTGCTATTTTCAACAAATCCCCGTTTTCGGCGTATTCCTTGAGATAGCCGTTTTTTTTATCATCCTGGTAGGTGACTTCCGATTTAAGGTTGCCATGTTCATAAAAAGTGTACCAGCGGCCCTGCTTTCTCCCATAATTGTCTTTCCGGTTGATCCTCACCCGGTCGACGATAAAGCCACGTTTGTATTCAGTCATCGTGATGATGGTCCCGTCTGAACCATACTCCTTGCCGAAACCCTGCTCAAATCCCT
The DNA here is from genome assembly GCA_903828645.1 of uncultured Bacteroidales bacterium. Lineage (GTDB taxonomy): Bacteria > Bacteroidota > Bacteroidia > Bacteroidales > FEN-979 > CAIVAT01. Next base: position 20,408 of record CAIKNA010000029.1, on the reverse strand, counting down.
TGACAAACGGAATCTCCTGCTTGATTTTTCCATCAGGATAATAATATCTCGTATATCCCTCCTTAATGTCATCCCTGAAATTTTCTTTCATGGTCTCCTTATCCAGCCAGGTGGTTTTTATCCCGCTTTTTTTTCCGGATTTGTAGGAAATTTCCACGAGTAATTTTCCATCCGGGTTGTAAAATTTCCACAAACTGTCAAGTTCGAAATTTTTGCGGTTTCCCTCCGATTTTATGGTCCCGTTTTCATAATAGGCCTTCCAGTATCCATCCGGTTTCCCATTTTTCAAGGTTCCCTCGCTGGATTCTTTGCCATTTGGATAGTAAAATTTGTTAAAACCGTCCTTTTGAATGGTATCCTGTGCATAAACACCAGCCAGCATGAGCAGGAAGGCGACGGTAAGCGCAGAAAGCTGAAGCATGCGCATGATGGGTTTCCTCGCCTTTTCGATCACACTCCTCGATAACTTCAATTCGGGTCGTTCGTTGTAAAGTGCCGCATGAAGATTCTCCAGCGTGTTCATCTTCATGTAGGGACAGTCGTTGCAGGAGCATGTTTCATCTGAAGGGACGATTAAAAACTCCTTACCCGGCGAAGCTTTCCGCATCTGGTGCAGAATGCCGGTTTCTGTTGCGACAATGAACTTTTTTGCATCGCTCCTGATGGTATAATTGAGCAGTCCGGTCGTTGAACCGATATAGTCAGCCAGTTCGAGGATGACAGCCTTGCATTCGGGGTGTGCGATCAGTTTTGCATCCGGGTTTTCGGCCTTTAATTTAATAACAGCTTCAGCTTTGATAACATCGTGAACCTCACAACTTCCATCCCACAAAATCATGTTGCGGCCGGTGAGTGCATTTATATAACCCCCAAGGTTTTTATCCGGTGCAAAAATGATCTTTTCATCCCTTCCGAACGATTCGACAATCTTCACCGCATTGCTTGAAGTGCAGATTACATCCGACATGGTTTTGATCTGTGCCGAACAATTGATATAGGAGATCACCTTGTAACCGGGATACAATAACTTGAATTTCCTGAATTTTTCAGGCGGGCAGGAATCGGCAAGCGAGCAGCCGGCATTGAGATCGGGAATCAGAACTTTTTTGTCGGGATTCAGAATTTTAGCTGTTTCAGCCATAAAGTGAACACCGGCAAAAAGGATGATATCCGCTTTTGTTTCCAACGCATTTTGCGATAATGCCAGGCTGTCGCCGACAAAATCGGCAATATCCTGTATTTCCGGAACCTGGTAATAATGCGCAAGGATTACAGCATTTTTCTCTTTTTTCAAAATGCGTATCCGTTCCGTGACAGATTCCGATAAGCGGTTTTTCATTTTTTTAATAATAATAAAAGATTACTATTTCTTTATGTTTATTATAATTGCTGTTAGTCTTGTTCATTTTTATCCGGGAGAAAATTTTGATTTTTGATATTTATGATTTAATAAACAACTTATCAACAGGCTGAATAATTATAAGTTTCTGAAATATAATATTTTGGTTTGTTATCTACAAATTGTTAATTGCTTTGTGTGTTTATAAAATACCTTGCAGATGTGCACGATTTATTGTTGAAATAAAATGAAAAAAGCATGCTAAAGTTGTTTTTCCCGACTTGAATGATCTTACGGCTGACAATCCACTCTTTTTATCAATATTTTGACACAAAAATAATCAGTTGTTAACAACTGGTGTGTGAAAAAAATAAAATTTTGATACTGAGGGGTATATTAAAATCTGAAATTTCATGTTGGTTCATTATGATTGGTTTATGATTACATTTGTGAAAAAAAGTATTAACAATGGTTGATTCTTTCAAACAAATTGCTATTGGGTGCGATCATGCGGGATACAGCATAAAAGAGTATCTCAAACAAAACCTTGCGAAACCGGGCTTTACCTTTCATGATTTCGGAACCTTTTCTGCAATATCCATGGATTATCCGGATACCGCCCATCCGCTTGCAAAGGCCGTTCAGTCAGGAGAATATACATTCGGAATCCTGATTTGCGGCAGTGGCAACGGAGTTGCAATCGTAGCCAACAAATATACGGGAATAAGAGCAGCAATTTGCTGGAATGAGGAAATTACCAGGCTGGCCCGCCTTCACAACGACGCCAATATCATCGTACTACCTGCCCGTTTCATCACCCCTGAAGAGGCCATTCATCTTGTACAGGTATTCCTGTCCACCGGGTTTGAAGGCGGACGGCATCAGCTGAGGGTGGATAAAATTGATAATGTTTTGTAACAAACATATGATGAATCATATATATCAAAAGTTTCTGGAAGATGCTGAAAAGAAGTCATTTGACCCTGAACACCGCAAACGGCTGAATTACAACATTGGCCGGTATGATGAGCAGGTGGAAAAGGGAAAAAGCCAGTACCAGAATCTCGAACTTGCCAAAAGGCGTGCTGCCAATATCAAACACAAGACGATCAACAATCTTGACAAGTACCTGGTCGAATTTGAGAACAATTTCAGCAAACGCGGCGGAAAAGTGATTTGGGCTCCCAATGAAAAAGATGCCCAGCGGGAGATCATGCATATTATTAAAACAGCCAAAGCTCAGGTGATCGTGAAACAAAAGACCATGGTTTCAGAGGAGGTGGAGCTGAATGAACTGTTTGAAAAGAACAAACGGGAAGTCTTTGAAACCGATCTTGGGGAGTACATCGTGCAACTGGCAGGAGAAAAGCCATACCATATCCTCACCCCTGCCATGCACAAGTCGAAGGAGGATGTTGCGAAACTGTTTCATGAAAAGTACAATATGCCTGCCGACAGCAAACCGGGTCAGATTACGCAGTTTGTCAGGGAAAAACTCAGGGGAGAGTTTATCAGAGCCGATGTGGGCATCACGGGAGGCAATTTTCTGATTGCCGATGTCGGGGCTGTTTCGCTCACTGAAAATGAAGGAAACGGACTGCTCTGCATGGCATTTCCAAAAATACACATTGTCATCGTGGGTATTGAAAAATTAATTCCCTCCCTGGAAGATCTTGATCTTTTCCTGCCATTGCTGGCACAGCATGGCACAGGCCAGCGGATTACCGTTTATAACAACCTGGTATTCGGGCCGCAGTCGGAGTTTGAACCTGACGGACCGGAAGAGATGTACGTGGTTTTACTGGATAACCGCCGTACGGAAGTGCTTAAATTTAAAGAACAGCGGAGAGCGCTTTCGTGCATTCGTTGCGGTGCATGCCTTAACGGATGCCCTATTTACAAAAGTGTTGGCGGATATACCTACAATGCAACCTATTCAGGTCCGATCGGCTCCGTGATTTCACCGCATTACCTTGGGATGAAAGAGTACAATCATTTGAGTTTTGCCTCTTCCCTTTGCGGAAAGTGCACCGAAGTATGTCCGGTTAAAATCCCGCTGCATGAATTGCTGCTCCACAACCGGCACGATGCTGTTACAAAAAAGTATGTTTCCTACACCTGGCGTGCGATCGTAACAGGATGGAAAATGGTGATGCTTCACCGGTGGATGATCGATAAACCAAGTTCCAAACTGAAAAATAAGATGATCAACCGGTTTGGAAAAAAAATGTGGGGGCCACGCAGAACGCTGCCAAAAATCGCTCCGAAAAGTTTCAGGGAACGCTGGAAAGAAACACACCTTTAATTTAAACCCGGAGAAGAGGTTACATGGATGCGCGGCGGCTGAACAGCCGGTCGACCAGGTAAAGCATCCCTGCGGAACAGCTGATCAGTAAAGTCCAGGAAACGTATTTGGAAGCAAAGGCACCCCTGAAGAGTGTAATCAAAGTTCCAAGGTAGGGAACCAGGTTTTTCAGGAGATAATCTTTTCCCGGCAACCAGTTCAGAATGGACAAGTCGGATGTGGCAACAATCAAAAAAATGACCAGGGCAACAATCACATAAGGAGTGGCTGCTTTCAGATAAAGGTAAAAAGGTTTTTTCACAACCGAAATTTCAGGAGCAGGCCGGATTCCGGCCATGACCCGGTCGACAAAATCATCCGATGGAGCATCGAGCGGACTGCGCCGGATTAATTCGCGCAGAAAATCGTCTTTCAAATATTCATCCTTTTCCATCATGCTGCAAAATTAAAATTAATTCAACTGATTCATGGTCTTATTCATCATTCCGGTGAGTTCATGATGTAATTTTTTACGGATCCTGTGTAACCTGACTTTGACATTAGACATCGAAAGCCCGGTAATGTTACTGATATCCCCGATAGAATTTTCTCCTTTGTAAAACAAGGTTATCAGCAGGTTATCATCGTCTGTTAACCGTTCCATGGCCCGCTCTATCATTACTTTTTGCATTTCCGGGTCAATTTCGTCAATTCCCCCCGACACCTCATCTTCGGTGTAATTATCAATTACATAGTTATCCATCGGAACCATTTCGACTCTTTTTTTCCGGGTTTTTGAAATGGCGGCATTGTAAACAATGCGATACAGCCAGGTCGAAAATTTGGATTTCCTTTCAAAAGTTTTCAATGCCTGGAAGACCTTTAAAAAACAATCCTGTGCAACCTCCTCTGCATCCTCACGGTTGGCTACGATTTTAAGTGCGATCGAAAACACCAGGTTTTTATGTTTGGCGACCAGCATGGCATATGCGGCAACATCGCCGTTAAGCACACGATCAATGTAGTGGTTGTCGTCCTGGTATTTCATCCGGAATTTAGACGTGCTATGTTACGCGAGGTTACATCGTCCAATACAAAGGTAGTATCATTTTGTAAATCAAATTCATAAATATTTTGACGGACGTCGGGTTTTTTTGTACGTTTGTATTAATAAACTATTTTATAAATTTAATAAATCCGCACCCATATGAAAATGTTTACAACCGCAGGTTTACTGTTCATTTTAATGACTGTAAACCAGGTATTTGCACAATACCAAGGAGATAACCCAAACCTGGACCAAATTCCACAATATCTCCGCGAAAGGGCTTCGGTCAATACCGATGCGCCCCTGTCATCTGTCGTGACTATCGACAATTGGGACAACTTCAGCCTTGGCGTTGATTTTGGGGAAAACAACATGGCCGAGAACCCGAATCAGCCAGCATGGTATTTTACAGCATACAATACCAATGCCCCGCACAATACGCAAAACGGCATCGACTGGTTCGTACACACGGCCAATTTCGGTGCGACCATGGCGGGCGACCCTGTGGTTGCCTACGACAGCCTGGGAAACCTGTTTTATGAAAACATGTACGGGAACATCTCCGGCTGCAAAGTGCTTGCTTCTACCGATAATGGTGTAACCTGGGGGCCCTCTGTTACCGCCATTGCGGGAAATGATAAAAACTGGATCGCGTGCGACCAGACTTCCGGGCCCTATGCGAATTATGTTTACACAACCATGACCAACGGCTCCCCTCCGGGGAACTTTTGCCGCAGCCTTGATCACGGGGCAACATTTACACCGACTTTTGCACCCACCACGCAAACCTTACCCGGCATGATGGTTGCCGTTGGCCCGCAGGGCAACATCCAGGGTGGAACTGTTTACGTTGTCACCGATGGAGGAAACTCATTCAGTGCGCAGTACACCTTTTACACCTCCAATGACGGTGGTGCCACCTTCACCCAAAAATCTTCGCAACAATGGGCCAATACGGTCGGTTCGCAGGTAGGCGGCAGAAATTCCGTGTCCAACATGCGTACCCGCCCCTACCCGATGATTGCTGCCGATAACAGTTACGGGGCAAACCGGGGAAAATTTTATTGCGTCTATGCTTCCAACGACCCTCCGGGAGCAAACAATAAATCAGATGTATGGTGCAGGTCCTCTTCCGACGGCGGGGTAACCTGGTCGGCTGCCGTAAGGGTGAATGATGATCCCAATACCCAGAATTTCCAGCAATGGCACCCAGCCATCTGGTGCGACAAGGAGACCGGAAAACTCTATGTCATGTGGATGGATACACGCGATACCCCCACCAACGACAGCGCCTATATTTATGCTTCATACTCCACCGACGGGGGCGCTACGTTTGTTGCCAACCAGCGCATATCCAACAAGAAGATGAAAATCAACTGCACGACCTGCGGTGGAGGCGGAACGCCCATGTACCTGGGCGACTACAACGGGGTAATTTCAAATAAAAAGGGATCCATGATCGGCTGGACCGATTTCAGGAATGGGAACTTCCAGAGCATGACAGGCTATTTTCCCGATTATGCCATGGCCATCGACCATGCCGTTGATACCTTATATACTTCAGTTGACAGTAAGATTTTCCAGGTCTCCATTCCTGAAGTCAGGTTATATACGGATACTGTCGTCTTATCAGCCAATATTTCACCGGTTCCCGCTACCGGGACCCTTACTTTTGAATATCCTTCGGGCACCAAAATCACAAGTTACCCGGCCTCCATGCCCGTCAAGGTGGTTCTTACCGGGAATGTCCCAACCGGGAATTATACGGCTTCATTTTTTGCGACCGGGCCGAATGGCACACCGGCCCACAAGCGCACCGCCACCATCAAGGTGCTGCCGGGAAGTAATTTCCTGGCTACGGTCAGTGCAAATCCAACCGTCATTTGCCAGGGTCAAACCTCGCAACTGAATGTGGTGGTGGTTGGAGGCACACCTCCGCTTACCTATTTATGGACACCCGCTGCAAGCCTGAGCAACCCCGCGATTGCAAACCCTGTGGCAACGCCTAATGCCACGACCAAATACCATGTGCTTGTCACCGACAATGCTGCACACACCGCGGGCGACAGCATCACTGTTGTTGTCAATACACCGCCTGCCGCTCCTGGCCCGATAACCGGGCTGCAAGCCATATGCGCCGGAGATACCGCCACATACTCAATCGTTGAAGTGGTTGGCGGCACCACCTATTCCTGGAGTGTCCAGGGGGATGCTGTAATTTTAAGCGGCCAGAATACACCTGCCATATCGGTTAAATGGGGCATTGCATCGGGTCCTGTTCAGGTTATTGCCGGCAACGATTGCGGCAACAATCCACTGGCATCGGTATTGCCTGTCACGGTGAACCTGCCGCCGGTTGCGCTCAACCCGGTAACGGGCCCGGATATTCTTTGTTCCGGTACAGGTGGAACCTTCACAACCGCCATGGCCGGACCTGCAGCTACTTACAGCTGGACAGTGCCAACCGGTGCAACGGTCACAAGCGGCCAGGGAACCAACACCATCCAGGTAACATGGGGAACTTCGGCGGGTGATGTAACCGTGAAAGCGGTGAATGGTTGCGGAGAAACACCGGTTGTGTTGAAATCGGTTGCGGTAAAAACCATCCCTGAAGCTGCCGGTGCGATAAGCGGAAAAGACACCATCTGCCAGGGGACAGCCAACCTGGTTTACAGTGTTCCCGCCATTAACGGCGCAACACAATATGTATGGTCATTGCCTGCAGGGGTAACCGTTACGTCAGGTGCCGGCACCAGCTCGGTTACCCTGCAATACGGTTCCCAGGCTCTGTCGGGAAACATCACCGTAAAGGGCAACAACGACTGCGGTGATGGTGTTGTATCGTCAAAAGCGGTCTTCGTGAAAAACTGCACCGGAATTGACCAGAAAAACCTGGAATCGACCGTGAGGATTTTTCCGAATCCGGTAAGCGGAGAGCTGACCATCACCATCAAAGGCAGGGAAAACCAGTTGAACCTGACCCTCAGCGACGTGAACGGGAAGGTGCTTTATTCGGAGAAACTTACAGCCATTCCTGCTGATTTCCGCAAGAAACTGGATATGTCGGGATACGCCAAAGGGGTCTACTTCCTTAATTTGTCGAACAACGAACGGGCCTACAGCGAAAAGGTGATCGTTCAATAGTTAATTGTCAATGAACCTGTAACCATGGCATTGATGCTGCGTCAAACGGATCGAAAACGGAAAACAAACCCAAAATCAACGGAAATGAATACTGAATTTTTGATCCCGATCGCGTTCTTTGCCATGGTATACGGAATTGTATACCTTTTTGTCAGGAAGAAGGAACGCCTGGCGCTGATTTCAAAAGGCGCCGATGCCACCATTTTTGAAGCCTCAAAACAACCCTCATCGTTAAAATGGGGATTGCTTTTTGTCGGAATTGGTACAGGAATCCTGCTTGGAAAAGTCCTGGCGGTATACACAACCCTGGAAGAGGAACCAGCATTCTTCTCCATGATCTGCCTCTTTGGCGGAATCGGGCTGATCATCTATCATCTTATTGCAAATAAGTTTGAAGTGCCGGCCAAAGTTTAAACCGAAGCGGTAAAAACTGCTCATCAAGAACTCCCCTGATCAAGCCCTAAAGCTGTCGGGGGAGTTCTTTTTTTATCATGGGAAACTTTTCCAAAGCCACGTATTCCGGTCCTTCACGATGCAGGATGCTTTCAAAAAGTGTCACCTCCCCCAGGTGAATCCGGGAGGAAGAAATATCCTTATAAAGATCCATGGTGCGCCTGAAGATGATTTTATCCCGCAGGAATTTGATCCTTCCCAGAGTGAGGTGGGGTACCAGGTTCTGGCGGTCAGGTTCAAATCCGGCAGTTTTCAGGTCATCAGCCAGGTTTTTCATGAGCTGTGAAAGTTCAGCATAGGGTTCCATGCCGACCCAGATGACTTTGGGCGCATAGGAACTGCCGAAAATACCAAGCCCGGTGAGGTGCAGATCGATCGAAGCGGTGTTTGATGCGCGCTTTTTCAGAACCGCAGAGATTCCCGGGATCTTCCGTTCCTCCGTCTCGCCGAAAAACTTCAGGGTAACATGGATGTTGTGTTCTTCCACCCATTTGATCTGTTCGTGCTGCAGTTCCTGCTTCAATTCGCGGTATTTTGCAAGGAAATCTGCATCGGGATGAATTTTTAACGCAGCAAAAAGTCGTTTCATATCAAAAAGTTGTTAATTTTGCATCCGCTTTGGGGGATTAGCTCAGTTGGCTAGAGCGTTAGACTGGCAGTCTAAAGGTCAGGGGTTCGACTCCCCTATTCTCCACCCCAGGCAAATTTAAAACCCTGAATTCTAAATGAATCCAGGGTTTTTTTCTTGCCAGGTCTGAAATGGATGAACCGAAAGCCAGGAGTTATAGTAACGCTTGTCGCCCGTTACCTCTTCCCCAAGCCAGTCGGGCTTATCAAAGAGTTCCTCAAGGCTTCCAAGTTCAATTTCCGCCATCAGCAACCCCTCGTTTTCCCCGTGAAATTCATCCACCTCCCACACATGGTTGCCGACCGGGATCCTGGTCCTGACTTTTTCAACCCTGGAAGTTGCATACAGCTGGATCAACTCCCCTGCATCTTTTACGGGGATGGCATATTCATACTCGGGATGCGAAAATGTTTCTGATTTTCCCTTGATGGTCAGGAACCCCTTATCGCCGGCAACCCTCGCCCTGACCACCTTATCAGCATCAATGCTCAGATAGCCCTGGAGGTAGCGGATGCCGTCGGGTTTTGGTAATAATGTCCATTTTTCCTTGTCAACCAGGAATTTACGTTCTATTTCAACGTTGTTCATGCACATGCATTTATGCAGGCAATATACGAAATTTGTTTCTTTTCATGGCCAGGTTGTTGGAAACAAGCGCCAGCACAAAATAGCCTGCCATCTGGATAAAAAGAACCATTATTTCGTACTTCACCGAAGCAAGTCCACCTCCCATGATCCGCAGCTTCAGGAAAGCCGGCAGCATGGGCGTCGTGGGGAAGAGGTAACTGATAAGCCTGACCACCCCGGGCAGGGACTCCGTTGGCCAGGCGACCCCGCACAGGAAAAAGATCATCGGCGAGAGAAACACGATGAACATCAGGGAATGAGCCCGTTTCCGGAACCAGACGCTGATACTGATCCCCATGAAGGAGATGGCAAACAGGTAGAGGATCAGCAAGGGGTAAATGTTGAAGAAACTGGTTTTATCGGGGAAGGAGAGCCAATGATAGAATAACACAAGGGTTACAAGCGTTGTTACCAGGTAAAGCGCAACATACACCATTGATTTTGCCAGGATTATCTGGAGGTTGTGCACCCGTCCTTTTACCGAACCTGTTGCGATCATTTTATTCCGCTCGTAGTGTTTCCCGAATAAAAGTCCGATCCCGACAAGGAGCGATTGCTGGATGACGATCATCAGGATCCCGGGAACGATAAAGGTTGCGTAACCTGAAGAGGGATTGTAAAGATCGACCATCTGAGGGCTGATCGCTTCATACCGGTTCATAGCCTCATCAACCATTTTTCCGCCGGCAAGCATGCTTTTGATCTCCACGCCGGCATTCATCATTCCGGTGACATAGGTTGCAGCTGTATAAACCTGTTTATAGACGAAGAAACGGCCCGCATCGCAATAAACGGTCACCCTGGCCTGGTTCCCCCGGAAAAGGTCCTTTTGAAAAGATGCCGGGATCAGCACCACCCCGTGAATTTTTCCGTCGTAAAAGAGTTCTTCAGCCTCTTTCAGACTTTGAGGTTTGCAGGCTGTTTTCACCTGTTCGGTTGCGTCCAGCATGCGGCTGTACTGCCGGCTCATAGCGGTATGGTCGAGGTCGACAACCGCTACCGGGATTTCACGGATCGTTTCATTGATGTATCCTACGGAATACAACATGGGATAGGCAATCGCCGCAACGAAAAAGATCAGGACGGTCCCGGCGTCGTTGAATGATTCGCGGATCTCAGCAAGGAAGATCCCGTAGATATTCTGAACATTACTTTTTATTAGCCTCCACATGCAATTAGATTTTACCCCAGTATTTTTTGGTTTTCAGAATGTACTTGAAGCGTGGGACCATGCATGATCCCGCGACGATAAAAATGACCATGAACCAAAGAAGGATCACGGCGTTGGCTGTGGGCTCCCCACGCAGGGTCTGGCCAATAAAGAGTTCAAGCCAGTAGGTGAACGGAAATATTTTGCTGAAAACCCGGGCCACCGGCGGCATTCCGAATGCCGGGAAGGTGAGCCCGGCGAAGGTGATTGCCAGCATGGTATAGGCACTGGCCAGCGACAACGCCAGACGGAGGTTCTTTGTTAGTGTGACAAGGAAAATAGCCATGGACTGGTAACTCAGGATCAGCATGACTTCCGAGACCAGGACCAGGGCAAAATGTCCCCTCAGGGGAAGCCCCAGCATGTTGAAGAAAATCAGGTTCATGATCAGAGCCAATGCGAAACCGATGGCCGTATGGGGAGCCAGTTTTCCGAGGAGGGCAGCCGGCATATGGTTTCCTGATGCATTCAGCCATTCCGGCCCGGTGCCGTACTGAAGTTCCGTGCCAAGTGCATAAATCGTTCCGAAAAGGATAAACACCGTGAGCATCACCGGGAGGAGCAGCAGGGTGAGGTAATATTCATAACTGGTGTAAGGATTGAAAAGCAACACCGGGGTTAACTGCACCGCCTGGATTTTTGCCATCGCCTGGACGGGCGATTCGCCCCACATCATATGGGTTTGCAGTTTGATGCCCGCCGAGAGGGTTGCAATGGATTTCTGGATACCGCTTTTCAGCAACCCGGCTTTGATCAGGTAGACATTGTTGAGGTACACCGCTACATCGGCATGTTCGCCACGGATAATATTACGTTCGGTGCCTTCCGGAATCCAGACAACAGCATCCATATTTCCTGAAACCAGTGCTTTGCGGGCTTCCGCGGGGTCGGTAAAACGTGCATCGGTTCGGGCGATCGGGGTTGCCCCGATCATCCGGGTGATCCTCCGCGACAGGGATGTATGATCCTGGTCAACGATGGCGACGGGCAGTTTTCGCGGAACGTTTGCAGAAAAGATCAGGGTGATCAGGGTGAAACTGATCAGCGGGGCGATGATCCAGATGAAGAGATACACCCTGTCGTTCAGGATCCGGCGGATCTCCCGCAGAAAAGAGGAGATAACAGGGTTGGATCGATTGTTTTCCATGGAAGTGTTCAATAGGATTCGTTGGTTACTTTCCCTGTGAAGCCTCGACTTTTTTCCAGTTGACCAGGGCGCTCATTCCGGGGCGCAGGTCGGCGACTTTTGATACCGGGCGGGCCTGGACTTCGAAGGTTTTCATGTCGAAATCGCCGGAGGTTTTGGTGGCATTCCAGGTGGCAAAATTTCCCAGGGGATGAATATAGGTGACTTTCAGCCTGATCTCCTTGTTTCCAAGAGCCGGGAAACGGGCATCGAATTCCGAACCGGTTTTGATTGATGCCAGCAGATCTTCCCTGAGGTTGAAGGTTACCCAGCAATCCCTTAGGTCAACGATGGTTACAACCGGGTAACCGGCTGAAACAAGTTCTCCGGGTTCCGCAATGATGTCGGCGATCTCGCCGTCGAGCGGAGCGGTAATCCGCGTTTCGTTCAGGTAGCTTCTCACTTCGCTGATAGCTCCTTCTGCCCTGTTAACCATCGCCCGGGCGGAGGCTTTGTCTTCGGTGCGGGTTCCTTTCTGAGCTTTCATCCAGGTTTCCTTTGCCGCATTGGCGGTTTCAAGCGCTGCTTTTAGCTGGGCTTCCGATTCGTCCCGCTTCTGACCGGGCACCACCCCTTCCCTGTAAAGGTTTTGAATCCTGACATTGGTTTTTTGAGCCAGTTCGTAAGCGGCCTGTGCTTTCAGGTGCATGTTCCCGGCGGCGGCAATGTCTTCCTGTTCCGCCCCTGTGATTGCTTTTGAATTCTGTGCCTCGGCTCCCTGGAGCGCTGCATTCGCCTGGTCGAGCCGGGCATTGATCTCGGGGCTGCTCAGAACGAAAAGCAACTGTCCTTTTGTTACTGCATCTCCCTTGTGGACGGGTAAACTGTCGATACGTCCGACAACCTTCGACGCAACCCTGATCTGGGTCGCATCCACCTCACCCTGTACCTCGATGGGTTGTGGCATGCAGATGATTATCGCCGAATATATTACGAGGGCCAGGAGTACGACAACCCCGGTAACCGTCAATAAGATTCCTTTTTTGTTCATGACCTGTTGTTTTTCTGAAAATCGGATAAGGATTATTGATAACTTTCTGTTTTTACGTTTGTTCTCGTGGAATAGGAGGAAAAATCGGCCGGTACGCCGGCATATTCCAGTAGTTTTGCAAGTGTCACGTCATAATTGAACATCACCTGCAGCCGCTCTGTTTTTACCTGTGCCAGCGCAAGCCTGGCATCGATTACCTGGGTGGAATTGGTCATCTCCTGGTGAAATTCCGTCTCTCTCGCACGGAGGTATTCTTCGGCAAACTCTCTTGCGGTGGCAAGTTCTGTCAGCTGGTCGCGGTACATGTTCAGTTCATGATACAACTTGTTGATCATGGATGTTACATCGGTTTGTGCCTTCCGGCCATATTCTTCCACCTCTTTGGTCTGTATTGAAGCTGCTTTTACTTTTGCAAAGCGGCTGACCCCGTTGAACAGGGTCCACTTCAGGCCAATCCCGATCTCCCAGTCAGGAACATAGTTGGAAAGATCCTTATTCACGATATCGTAGGTGCCCTGCATGGCGACTGCAGGTAAGAAGTCGGCCCGCAAGGCATTGTAAGCCTGGACAGAGAGTTGTTTTTTTGATTCGATCTGGTTCAGAAGCGGATTTTTTGTTGCGGCAAAATGAATAAAATAGGCTTCAGGCTCAATGGAATCGAGATAAAAAAGGTTAGACAGTGTTTCGATATTGATTGTGTCTCCGATCGCCATGGTTCCTCCCAGGGCCTGTCTGACGATGTCCGTTTGCTGCAATGACCTGGTCAGTTCACGGCTGGCCTGGGCATGATAGACTTTTGCATGAAGCACATCGGCATTGGAGATCATTCCTTCCTTTTCAAGTTTTGAGGCATCGTCGAGGTGTTGTTCCAATCCCTTGTAAACCTCCCGGCGTACCGTAACAACTTGCTGAGCCAGGCAAAGGCCATAATAACGTTCAACCAGTTCGCTCATGAGTTCACCCTGCTTCTGCCGCGAGATTTCAACCACATCCAGCTGGTTTATGGAGGCAGCTTTATTGGCTGCCCTGATCTTGCCGCCGGCATAGAGTGGCCATGACATCGTTGCGGCAATAACTCCGAATGCTTTTTTCTGGATTACCTGGTTCCAGTCCTGACCTTCGATTTCTGTCAGCCCGGCCAGCATTTTCTGTCGGATCATCTGGGTTGCCACTTCATCGGGAACGCCGGGAATATCCCCGAATTTTCCATAGGTTCCGAGGGTTTTATATAATGGTGTAATTGCATCCTTTACAGGTGTCAGGTCGAGGGTAACAGGGTCGGACATGAGCATGGCATTGGCGATAATGCCTACTGTGGGATAGTAAAGGCCCCTGGCAGCCCTGCGCTCCTGGTCTTTTTGCAGTTGAAGGTAATCGACCTGTTTCAGCACGTGACTGTTTTGCCAGGTAATTTCGCGCGCCTGGTCAAATGTTATTTTTTTAATAATAACCGGGTTGGCTGCATGACCACTCAAACCTAAGAGGAGTGGCAGGATGGCGAGGCTGGTGTTCTTTTTTATCATTGGTTTCATTTCAAAAAGCATATTAAAAATCCTGAGCTTCAGATCAGCGTTTGATGATGCCAAAAAAGAGCACATCAAGCAGCCTGTCGAGCCGCTGTTCAAGTAAATTGTCCCCGCCGGTTTCCGTGATCAGGAGCGGGATCTCCATTCCCTTGAGGGCTGTGACAATGGCAATGGAGGTCAAAACAGTGTCTTCGAGATGAAAGATGCCGTCTTTTACTCCTTTATCGAGGATCCCCGTAACGATGTTGATCTCCTCCTGGTCTGTTTGCTGCCGTGTCTGATCAATATAATCACGCTGAGCGGTAAATTCCGTCCTGAGAACGTTGTAAAGGTCTTTCAGGCTTTTCAGGCCGTGCATCCGTTCTACCACATAGACCTTTAACTTCTCCCTGGCATCCTCCTGTTTTGATACTTCATTAAAAATCCTGGTTTTCATCGACAGAAGTTCTTTCCCGATCACCTCTTTAAAAATGTCCTCCTTGCTGGTGAAGTAATAATAGATGGAACTTTTGCCTTTTCCCATCTCCCGGGCGATGTCGTCCATTGTGGCCTTTCCATACCCGTATCGTATAAAAACCTCCTGGGCCGTATTCAGGATCCTGGTGCGTATTTCAGTTTTTTTGGCCATGTTCTCCGTTTTTATTGTAGTTTCCATGTTTTGTTGAACTTAAGTACAAATTCGACTATTCGACTAAAACGGTCCAAAATTACAACTTATTTTAATCATGGATACAGTTTTTTATTTTATTTTTTGAATTCTTTGTAAGAACATGATAATTTGATGTTTGCAGTGTCATTAAAACTACTTAACTTTGTCCTGTTAATATATTAACAATAGTATTATGAAAGTATCTCATATTGAACATCTTGGAATAGCCGTAAAAAGCCTGGAGGAGAGCATTCCCTATTATGAAAATCTGCTCGGAATAAAGTGCTATAATGTAGAAGAGGTTAAGGATCAGCGGGTTAAAACCGCATTCTTCCTGGTAGGCGAAACGAAGATCGAGTTGCTTGAGTCGACCGATCCGGAAGGACCGATCGGAAAATTTCTTGAGAAAAAGGGGGAGGGCATTCACCACATAGCTTTCGCCGTTGCCAGCGCAACAGATGCCCTGGCCGAAGCCGAAACACAGGGACTCACGCTGATTGACAAGATTGCACGGAAAGGTGCAGAAGGAATGAATATCGGCTTCCTCCATCCGAAATCGACCCATGGTGTCCTCGTCGAAGTGTGCAGTAAATAAAAACCCAATCAATATGGCTAACGAAAATAAAATATCCGAATTACTCGAGAAGCGTGAGAAAGCTAAGCTGGGCGGAGGTGAAGAACGCATCCGGTCGCAGCACAAAAAGGGGAAATTTACAGCCCGCGAGCGCATTGAAAAACTTCTTGACGAAGGAAGTTTTGAGGAGTACGACATGTTTGTCACTCATCGTTGCACCGATTTCGGACTGGAAAACGAACTTTATCTTGGCGATGGTGTTATAACGGGTCGCGGAACCATTGACGGGCGCGTTGTTTTCATATTTTCACAAGATTTCACGGTTTTCGGCGGTTCATTGTCCGAGACTTTTGCCCGCAAAATCTGCAAGATCATGGACCAGGCTGTAAAGGTCGGGGCGCCGGTGATCGGGATCAACGACAGCGGCGGGGCCAGGATCCAGGAAGGGGTGAATTCCCTGGCAGGATATGCCGAGATCTTCATGAGGAACATTGCAGCTTCAGGCGTCGTACCGCAGATCTCGGCTATTTTCGGCCCCTGCGCGGGTGGGGCGGTGTACTCCCCTGCCCTAACCGATTTTGTGGTGATGAGTGAAAATTCAAGCTACATGTTCGTGACGGGTCCAAAGGTAACCAAGACGGTGACCGGGGAAGACATCACGACGGAAGACCTTGGGGGAGCTTCGATTCATTCGACCAAATCGGGCGTTGCCCATTTTCGTTCGGCCAATGAAGATGAGGGGATCATGCTGATCCGCAAACTGCTGGAATATCTTCCGCAGAACAACCTGGAAGATCCCATTACCACCGAATGTACCGACCCCATCGACAGGCTGGAGGATTCGCTCAACGAAATTGTTCCCGCCAACCCCAACCAGCCGTATGATGTCAAAGATGTCATTTACAGGATTGTAGACGATCAGCAGTTTCTCGAGGTACACCAGTATTATGCCAAGAACATCGTTGTAGGGTTTGCAAAATTCAACGGCATGCCTTGCGGGATCGTGGCCAACCAGCCGAACTTCCTCGCAGGGGTGCTCGATATCGAGGCTTCCCGCAAAGCCGCCAGGTTTGTCCGTTTCTGCGATGCCTTCAACATCCCGATCATTACCCTGGTGGATGTTCCGGGCTTTCTCCCCGGGAGCAACCAGGAGTATGGAGGCATCATCATCCATGGCGCGAAACTTTTATTCGCCTATGGAGAGGCAACGGTCCCCAAAATAACCATCACCCTGCGGAAATCCTATGGCGGAGCGCACGATGTGATGGGTTGCAAGCAATTGCGGGCCGATATGAACTATGCCTGGCCATCGGCTGAAATTGCAGTCATGGGCCCCAAAGGTGCAATTGAAATTCTTGAAGGAAAGAAGATCGGTGAAATCCAGGATGCACGGGAAAAGGTAAAGTATGTTACCGAGAAGGAACTTGAATATAAAAACAAGTTTGCCAACCCATACGATGCCGCAAAGTACGGGTATATCGACGATGTGATCGAACCCAGGAATACAAGGTTCAGGATTATCAGGGCCCTGCAGACCCTCTCAACGAAAAAGGATTCGCTGCCGCCCAAAAAACACAGCAACATTCCGTTATAAAACAAAACGGCCGATCTATGAAAACACTCGCCATTACCTTCGACCTGTCGCTGATCGATCACTTTACCCTGGTGACTGCCATTGCAGGGTACTGCATTGTCCTGCTGGCCCTGGCCTTCATGGCCTACTTTTTCTCGCGACTGCATACGATCCAGGATTTTCTTGCCAAACGCCGGCTTGCCGATCAGAAAAGCAGCGACAAGGAAGAGCCGGTCAAAGTGGTGATGACCGGGGAGGAAAATGCCGCAATTGCCGCCGCACTTTACCTGTTCTTTTCCGAATTGCACGATGAGGAAAAATATGTCATGACCATCCGGAAAGTGTCTAAAACATACTCCCCGTGGAATTCAAAAATATATGGAATCTGGAATACAATGAAACACTGGTAACCCATGAAAAAATTCAAATTTGTCATCAACGGCAATGCCTACGAGGTAGAAGTACTTGGATTTGAAGAGAACATTGCGAAGATCGAAGTAAACGGAACACAATACGATGTGGATGTTCAGAAGGACCTGAAGATGACCAAAACGCCTACCCTGGTCAGGGCTGAAGCTCCGAAACCCACGCCAAAGGAGTCAAAGATCCCAAGGACTCCCTCGCAAACAACCAATTTAGCAGTGAGGGCTCCTCTTCCGGGCACCATCATCACCGTTCTTGTAAAACCGGGCGATAAAGTGACGCTCGGGCAAAAACTTTTGACCATGGAGGCAATGAAAATGGAGAACAATGTCCTCTCGGAAAAAGACGGGGTTGTTAAGACTGTCCTGGTGAAACCGGGACAGGCAGTGGCGCAGAATGATGTTTTAGTAGAAATAGCATAACCATGGATACACTGCAAACATTAGCCGGCCTTTGGGAAGATACCGGTTTTCACAATGCAACCTGGGGAAACATGATCATGATCATGGTTGGCATTGTGCTGGTTTTTCTGGCCATCCGGTACAGTTATAAACCCCTGCTGCTGATCCCGCTTGGAATGGGAGTCATCCTGGGAAACATCCCGTTTTTGCACGAGGCAGCCTACCACCCGGGCATATACCAGGAAGGAAGCGTGCTGAATTACCTGTTTTTCGGGGTGTTGAAAGGAATTTACCCGGCCTTGATTTTTCTCGGTCTTGGCGCCATGACAGACCTTTCGCCGCTTATCTCCAACCCGAAACTGATGTTGCTGGGCGCTGCGGCGCAGGTGGGTATCTTTGTGACTTTCCTGGGGGCCATGGTGTTTGGTTTCCCCATGGCCGAATCGACCGCTATCGCCATAATCGGCGGGGCCGACGGCAATACGGCCATTTTTCTTACCTCGCAGCTTGCCAATGGTTTGCATGCCTCGGGAAAGGGTATGGCTATTCAGAACCTCATCGGTCCGATCGCCATTGCCGCCTATATCTACATGTCGCTGGTACCGGTAATCCAGCCGCCCATCATGAAGCTGCTTACCACGAAAAAGGAGCGCCTTATCAGGATGAAGCCACCGAGAACCGTCAGTAAGTTTGAGAAGATATTATTTCCGTTGCTTGGTTTGCTGCTGAGTGCATTTGTGGCACCTGCCTCACTCCCGCTTCTTGGGATGTTCTTTTTTGGAAATATCCTGAAAGAATCGGGCCTCACCAAACAACTGGCCACCACTGCCAGTACCATTCTTATCGACATTGTGCTGATATTGATTGGTTTGACGGTCGGAGCCTCCACGCAGGCCGATGTTTTTTTAAAATGGGAATCAATTCTTATCTTTGTGCTCGGGGCCATTGCCTTTATGGTGGCAACCGCCGGCGGAATCATATTTGCCAAGGTGATGAACATTTTTCTTAAAAAGGAAAACCGCATCAATCCGCTCGTAGGTGCCGCAGGTGTTGCCGCAGTTCCCGACAGCGCCCGTATTGCGCATGAAATGGGATTGAAGGAAGATCCTACCAACCACCTCATCGGACACGCCATGGCGCCGAATATTGCGGGTTTGATCGGAAGTGCGATTACAGCCGGGTTGTTATTGGGTTTCTTATTATAAAACGATGCTGATCATTGGAATTGCCGGTGGATCCGGTTCAGGAAAATCAACTGTAGTCAAGCAGGTGATCAAGCACCTGCCCAAAGATGCGGTAACCGTTATTCCGCAGGATGCCTATTACAAGGACAATGGCCATAAATCGGCCGAAGAGCGCGCAAAGATCAATTTCGACCACCCTACCTCTATCGAATGGGGCCTGCTCATCAAGCAACTCGAGATCCTGAAGACAGGAAGCCATATTGAAATGCCCATCTATTCCTATGTTACCTGCGCCCGTTCAAAGGAAACGGTCATCGTGAATCCCGCACAGGTCATCATTGTGGAGGGAATTCTCATCCTGAGCAACCCGCGCCTTCGGAAAAAAATGGACATCAAGGTTTTTGTGGATGCCGACGGTGATGACCGCCTGATGCGCATCATCCGCCGCGACCTGGAAGAGAGAGGCCGTTCGTTTCAACAGGTGCTCGAACATTACGACAGTTTCGTGAAACCCATGCACCTGCAATTTATTGAGCCTACAAAACGTTATGCTGATATCATTGTGCCCCAGGGCGGACAGAACAAGGTCGCGATCGACATTCTCTCCTCCCGGATTAAAACGCACATCAACCGCGATGGACAACATGACGGAAAAACGGCCAAATCACCTGATAAAAGAAAATAGTCCCTACCTGCTTCAGCATGCATACAACCCGGTGGACTGGCGTCCATGGGGCGCGGATGCATTGAATATTTCCAGGGAACGAAACAAGTTGCTGATCATCAGCATCGGATATGCCGCCTGCCACTGGTGCCATGTGATGGAGCATGAATCGTTTGAAGATGATGAAGTGGCCGACGCCATGAACCGCGATTTCGTGTCGGTAAAAGTGGACCGTGAAGAGCGGCCCGATATCGATCATATTTACATGGCGGCAGCCTATGCCACCAGCGGCCGGGGCGGATGGCCACTGAACGTGATCGCCCTTCCCGACCAGCGCCCCGTCTTCGCCGGAACCTACTATTCAAAGCGCGAATGGATGCACATCCTCAACTACTTTGCCGAACTCCATCAGCGGCACCCAGAGGAACTTTTTCAACAGGCTTCAGGCATCGCAACTGGCATGAAAAAGCGCGACCCGGTTGTTTTTGCGGCAGACTCAGATTT
>CAIKNA010000028.1 GCA_903828645.1 uncultured Bacteroidales bacterium | reverse complement strand
TGTTGTCAAAATCATTGCTGTACCCGTCAATGGGATATGCCCCGCTTTCAATGACCGAGGCCGCAGGATTCATATGCAGAAAGCTGGCGCTGGAACAGGAGGTACTCTGAAAAACCGGGACTGTTCCGCCGGTAAGTGAGAAATTGTCGCGTGGCGAGACCAGCGACTGGAAATTCGCCAGGGTTGAATAGGTCCCCGTGGCATCCTGGAAAATTACCCTTGTGGAAGAAGGGGTACCGGCAAAATAGTAGTTATTGTTTGAAGTACTCACGTAATTTGCCGTACTGATCGTCCCCCCGTACTTAAACGCCGATGTGATTCCCGTTCCGGCGGGTGTTGAAGTATTGACCAGGAGATTGTTTCTTAAATCAAGCAGCGTCGGATAGGAGGCATACAGGGCCGTGCTTCCGAACAGGGTTCCGGTACTCGTTGCATTGAGAAATACGGTGTTGTAATAAATATTTACTCTTTTCCCATTGAAAAAATACATCCCGCAAACCGAGTAATCCGAGCCGGAAGCAGGGGCAAAGAGATTCGCCACCATGTTGTTTGACACCTTGATGGTATCCACGATCGAGATGTAGATCCCGTATACATACCCTCCCGCTGCACCGGCGGTAAGGTTGCATATTTTGTTCCTGGAGGCATTCGCAACACTGCCAAATTGAGCAAACACTCCATAGATGCTGCCTCCCCCGGTACTGGTGATGTTCAGGTCATGAACATAGTTGAGTGAAATTCCTGAAACACTTGTGGACCCAGAATAGTTATATATATAGACGCCGTATACGGCGCTGCCCGTACTTGTACAGGAGCCGGTGATATTCAGGTCATAAATCTGGTTGTTGAGAATGGTAGTATTGCCATAGCCGCCATAGCAACCATAAATTGTACAGGAATAAGCACCACCTGTCGTGCTGATGTTGTTTGAGTAAATCAGATTGTCATGGGCATTAAGAGAGCTGAGGGAAGAATATAAACAATACATAGAGACACTTGAAGTGGCCGAACAGGTTTTAGTATTTCCAAAAATGCTGTTATTGTATACGCTAAGGGTGGTTGCACCCCCGGGATCGAGGCAAATAAATGATCCTGTACCGCTGGCGGAGTTGTTTCTGATGATGTTTCCGGTACACTGGGTGGTTCCTGCGGTCATGGGGGTCCACAAACCATAAAAATACCCGGTGGTGGCAGTAGTGTAAGTGCAGTTTTCCACGATGTTATTGGAGAGGATCACGGTGTTGGTTGTTCCGTTATTACCGACCTGGTTTTCGATCGCATCAAGGTCCTGGGTGGTGCCGGCGCCTTTTACCGTCACTGTATTATTGCTGATTGTAATGTTGGCGTTCGTGCCGTCTTCGCCATAAATACCATGCAGGGTATTCGGATGGTTCACGCCGGAACCGTTATTGTTGTTCACGGTGTTATAGGAGATGTTGATGTCCCATTGATTGTTGGTCCGGATGCCGGCCGAAGGATTGGCAGCTGCTGAAGCGCCGCCGAAATTCAGTATGGTATTCCCCGTGGGTGGAGAACTTCCGCCGATATCGTTCCCCGTGTCGCCAGCAGTAAAGGGGGTTGTTGCGGCAAACCCTGAAAGGACGATCCCGTAGTTGCCGTCATTGAGCGTATTGCCGTAAAATTTATTATAGGAGTTTGTACCCGCGGCGGTTGCAGGAGTAAGGGCAGTAACGGCAGCCGTGGGGTTTGCATTGATCACAAGGATCCCCACAGAACCCTCTACCATTGGCGCTGTTGCCGAAGCATTGTTGATGCGTTTCATGTTGAAGATACAATGCTGGATCGTGTTATAGCGTGCCCCGTCAGACTGGTTAAGTTTAAATAACCCGACCCCGAATTCCATGGTAGAGGGGTTTGTAGTATTTCCATCCGTGAAAGTCAATCCATCGATGGTGATAAAGTCGGCACCCACAATTTTGAGAATGCCGTCAGGCGATGCGCTGGTGGGTGTGGCGGTCCCTGTTCCGGCGTTCAGCGTAACAGTTCCGCCGGCTTTTACGATCGTAACGGTGTTGGTTGCACTCAGCACTGCGTTCAGGGTTGCGCTGCCAATGGTAAATCCCTTAACAGGGGCCGTTTCAGAGGTTCCTGCAGCCAGGGTCAGTATCACCGGCCCGGTCATTGCCGTCACTGCGTTCAGGTCAGCCAGGGCCAGGGCCAGTGATGTGTAACTGGCGGCAAGGTTTGGGGTTGTGTTGGTGTTACCTGTAACCGTAACGCCTACGCTGGCATACACGGTTTGTGCGAACATGCAGGTAACCACTACCAGCAGGATCAATGAGTGCTTTTGCTTTTTCATGACAAATTGGAATAATGTTTTATGTCTGGGTTATAAACATCCTGATGATTCCTGATCAGAAAAGAGAGGTAAATTTAGGGAAATTCCAAATTTACCTTGCACGAATCGAAAAACAAAGAAATAAAGAACGAATGGAGCGGCACAATTTTCGCCCCGGTTGCTATTATTACCGACAAACGTTCCCCCGGCCATTCGGCGATGTTTGATGTGTCAGGGTGTGCCCGACCGCCGGCATTGCAGCCAGCATTTACGATAATCTTGATCTGAACAGATCCAGCGACTGGTATTTACCATTAAAAGATTAACTTAGCCAGATGTGCCTGCATAAAAAGGCAATCAGCGGTTTTGCCGCCGGTACCGATTGGGGTTCTAAGGAATACGCTGCAAATGTCGCTTGGTTCGAGAATTTCAGCACAGGGGCCCAATTCACCACCGATAAGATCTACCTGCTCAAAATGCGGGCTGTACGGACTTTTTAACCATTAACCCAAATTTTTAACTTTATCAATCCTCAGATCAAATGACAAAGAACAGGTTAGAAGCATTCAGTGACGGCGTACTCGCCATCATCATAACAATCATGGTCCTGGAACTTCGTCCGCCGGCCGGCATCTCTTTCGCTTCCCTTCGGCCGCTGATTCCAAAGATCCTGAGTTATGTAATGAGCTTCGCATTCGTCGGGATATACTGGAACAACCATCACCATCTTCTGCATACTGTAAAAAAGGTGAACGGGGGGATACTATGGGCAAACCTGAACCTCCTTTTCTGGCTTTCCCTGATCCCATTTAC
The DNA here is from genome assembly GCA_903828645.1 of uncultured Bacteroidales bacterium. GTDB lineage: Bacteria > Bacteroidota > Bacteroidia > Bacteroidales > FEN-979 > CAIVAT01. Next base: position 3,569 of record CAIKNA010000028.1, on the reverse strand, counting down.
AACAGCATGGATGGGCGAGCACGGTTTTGCAGGTCCACCCGTTGCATTGTATGGGATGGTGCTCCTGATGGCTGCTATTGCCTATTATGTCCTGGTTCGTTTCATCCTCTACCGGCACGGGAAGGATTCCGTCCTTGCCAGGGCGATCGGCAGCGACTTCAAAGGGAAGATCTCGCTTGGGATCTATGCCCTTGCCATCTTTTGCGCGTTTATCCTGCCCCTGATGGCCCAGGTGCTTTATGCGCTCGTGGCGTTGATGTGGCTCATGCCCGACATGCGGATTGAACGGCTCCTTGAGAACGAAGAATGACGGGAGAGAACGAAGAATGACGGGAATCGGTTGAGACTGCCCAAATTTGAATAAAACTCCTTCTGAACAACCGTGGCCGAAGGCCTGTTTTTGAAAATAATGTACTTTAATATTTTGTTTCTTTGCAAATTGGAGATTAATGGTGCGGATTTGATGAAAAATCATTTCCGGTAATTTTTCATGGAACTATTGCCAATTTTTATGACGATGAGAAAAAAACAATATCATGTATTGGCGACTTTCGTGATCTTTTCACTTTTCCTGTCAGGTTGCAGTTTCAATAAAACAGTTCTGCATCCGACGAAATTCCTGAAAACAACAACAAACGCAGCATGGATTGATTCCAATGCAGACACACTCTGCTTTTATTTTTCCGGGTGTAACCATCAGCCCGCAACTTTATTGAAAAACCGGAAGGATACGGTTGTGTTGAGTTACACAATTGAAAGTGTCCTTTTTACAAACGCACAAGGAGACACCCTGAATGGCTGGTTCTTAAAACCGAAAAATCAGGCACCGGTCATTACGCTGTTGCAGCTTCACGGGAATGCCGGTACGCTATATAACCAGTTAAAAATGTCTTCCTTTTTAAAAAACGGTTTTCAGATATTCATCTTTGATTATAGTGGTTTCGGATTCTCCCAGGGAAAAGCATCAAGAAATAACCTCCTGACAGATGCTCTTTCTGCTCTTGACTATTTGAAAACAAGGGAGGATGTAAAAGGAACCAAACTGGTCATTTACGGACAATCTCTTGGTGGAAATTTAGCACCGGTTGTAGCATCAAAAAGGCAAAACGAGACAGACGGGTTAGTCATTGAAGGTGGGTTTTCCACTTATAAAGATATGGCAGCCAAAAAGTTTGGATTTATCGGTCGCATTTTGATTGCTGAAAAACACAATTCGCTTAAATTTATCAAGACATACAACAAACCGCTTTTAAGCATGCACAGCCCCGGGGACAAGACCGTACCCTTTGACCTGGGTAAAAAACTATTTGACACTGCCAATGAACCAAAGACATTTTTTGAAATGCCGAAAAAGTGTCATTTATGTGGTTCGGTTTATTATTCTGATGAAATTTCTCAAAAGATAAAAAGCATGCTGAATACTAAATAACCCGGTCAGACATTCCTAAGGCAGAACACAAAGGCGAAACTGGGAATTCCTATTGGCTGACTACTCAGTTTGACGGATTACGGATTGGAATAGTTACTCATCCACAATGGTAGCACCTCCCATTATGAACGCATATCGGGTTACCACACTGAGGGCATACCCGTCGGGTGTTTTCTGTCTCCATAAATTCTTCGATCCCCATGTCCCTGATTCCGTTGAGATTTTCGATCATGCTCATTGAATACTTTGTCCGGTACCTCTTATCAAGGTGTTGAAGTCCGGCACATGGATATTTCTCACAGGCAAAACAAAACCGCAAACTTCCAGGTCTTTCCGGACAGTTTTTTATTTTGCAATTTAAGCGGGTCTTACGTTTGCCGGGTGAATCACTATTGCAGCCAACGCACCTGTTCTTCTCACGGAGATAAGCCATGCAAACGCCGCAATTCATCCCGCAGGGGGCAATAAGATCGGCACCAGGACCAGGAACGACGGATTTTATTTCTGCCGAAGTAGTCATCAAACAGATTTATCGATCAGGATTTGAAAACTACCTTTTCCTGTATCTCCTCGATGCTCCATGACCACCAAGGAATCCCCAACCCCCGCTGCCGGCAATAAATCCAAGGGCATACCATACACCATTGTTATTCGGGGCAAAGACCGAGACATCATCGCGCCAGAGCATTGCGATCAGGTCGATGGGCGCAATGATCCCATGCCACAGGCCACCCCAGAACCCATACGTGTGACCTTTGAGGCATTCGGTGACAACTTCCTTGTTGGAGCATCCTGAAAAGATCAGGAGTGTGGTAAACAGGAAAAGAATGATCATGGTTCCATTTGGCGGGATTAACTTTTTCATAAGGATTGTTGGTTTTATTGCAACGGCATCTATCCCTTCCCGGCATAGGTCACTGGCAATCGATTCAGCAATGGCAAGGGTCAGATGATTGATTTCCTCATAGTGGTGTAAATACTCCGGTGTCGGCGCATCTGTTATTCGATCAATGATGTTGTCATCCAATTTTCCGGCAATTGATATCCCGAAGGAATAGCCTTCAAACCCGGAAGGAAGAAGCCCGGTCAGATTGGCAAATCCATAAATATACTTCTCCGACGGGTTAAGATGTCTTTTAACAATATCGTGGATAAGCCGTCTAGACATGGTTGGAGCTTACTTCACTTTAACCCTGGATTTTATTTCAATAACGAACTCTTTTGACGGTTTGAACGCCGGAATCATATGGGCTGGAATTTTGATAGTGGTGTTTTTGGTAATATTTCTACCTGTCTTCTCCGCCCTTTTCTTTAGGAGGAACGTGCCAAATCCACGCAGGTAGATGTTTTCGCCTTTGACCATCGATTGTTTCAACGTCTCCATAAATGATTCGACAACACCTTGAACTGAAACTTTGTCAATGCCGGTCTGGTTTACGATTTCGGTTACGATTTCCGCTTTTGTCATATCAATAAATGTTAATTGGTTAATATATTGATTTAGAGCCTAAAATTAAATAATCCCCCGATATCCCCGTCAAAATAGATGAAATATCTTTTTCCCGCTCTACTTATTTTTTTCCTTAATTTGCAGATGAAACCCTCTCGTGGCGGTGGCAATTTTGAATACTGCAACGAAAAGAAAAAAATTATCAACTATGGCAGAACAAGAAGTAATAAAACATACAAAGAAAGTATTTAATATTTTGGGGAATAAGAACTCCTCTTTTTGGCATAAGTTGAAAGACTTTGTTTTAGAGATATTTATTATTGTTTTTGCTATCAGCATTTCCATTTGGTTTCATAATTGGAGCGAACATAAAAAGGAACAAAAAACCGCAAAAACGTTTTTAATAGGACTGAAAGGTGACCTGCAAGCTGACATTATTGAAACCGAAGATATTTTAAAAACTTACGATGAATACAAATTACTCTATACCTATCTTAATAGTTTGGACAGAAAAAATATTCCTGATAAAGACACATTGAAAAAAGCTCTTGCGTATATAGACAGTTACACATTCTTAAGAGCCCACAAGAGCAGGTTTAATGGCTTTCTGTCGGCAGGCAAAATTATGTCGATTGAAAATGACAGCTTAACACAAAACATTCTAAACTACTACCAGGAAGTTTTACCTGC
>CAIKNA010000027.1 GCA_903828645.1 uncultured Bacteroidales bacterium | reverse complement strand
CTGAAGGTAATACCCGGCAATTCCGCTTTCTGTGTCTGCTGATGATCCTATTGTCCAGTTTAAAGTTACTGTTGTGCTTGATGTATATACTCCGTCATCTGTTGGTATCGTCGGTGTTCCGGTTGGAGCCGTTGTATCAACAAAGATTCCATCGCTATCACCTGAGTATCCTCCGTACAGTCCAACACCATTCTTTGCCCTCGCCCTTGCATAATAGGTTGTACCAGTAGTGCAACCAGAAACCACGTAAGTCAAAACATTCCCTACATCCCCATCAAACTTGTCATTGCCTCCAGGCGTCGTTCCTACCTGCAAATAATAGCCAGCTATTCCGCTATCAGGATCAGCAGAAGAACCAGTAGTCCAATTTATTGTTATTGTTGTGCTTGCGGTGTAAAATCCGGCATCCGTTGGCGTTGTCGGTGTTCCTGTTGGTGATGTAGCGTCAACAACAACGTATTGTTGGTCAGAGATATTGTTTGTTCCGCCGCCTGTAGTCACCCTAACATTATATGTCCCCACAGTTACACCATTCGGTACAACTGCCGCACTTATCAAGCTATCACTTATAGCTGTAACAGATGACAGAGCTGTTCCGTTGTCAAACTTAACAACCAACACATTACTACTTTCAGTTCCTCCCCAAAAACCAGATCCATTTATAGACATCGTAGTTAGTCCAACATTAGATCCTGATAGCGGTGCAATACTTGTCACCGTAGGAGCAGCTGTAGTTATAGTGATTAAATTTGTTCCTGTTCCGATTCCAGCATAAGTAGTTACCAAAATGTTATAAGTTCCTGCAGCAATTCCTGCAGGCATTATTGCACCAGATATAATAGAATTAGTTATATTTTCCGCAGGAGGCAAAGTCAAAGAAACACCGTTCACGGTAATTCCGTTAACAGCCGAAGACCCTATTCCTGCCCAGAAATTAGATCCAGAAATAGTAAGAGTGCTGGGAACTGTGTTGATAAAAGGTGCAGGAGTGACTGCAGTTACAGTTGGTAATGGTGCTGATGGCCAAACTGCTACAAAATTTCCTGAAGCTGTAAATGTATGCACTCTAACTGTATCGCTTCCACTTGCATATGTTGTTATTGTTCCACCTGTGCTTCCTTCTCCACCATCTGATTTTAAATATGCTATAACTACTATACCGTTGCCACTTCCACCATGACCCCAAGAACCAGCTCCACTCGCCCCATTTCCACCATACGGATTATTCCGAGTTGCTCCTTGACCTCCCGAACCTCCCCCGTAATATTGGTTTGAACCAGTCTGAAAGTCATTTTGAATCCCCACACCTCCATTACCACCATAACCAGCAGTAAGACCTGCATTAGTGACAAACCTACCTGGTGATCCTGAACCTCCAGCACCTCCTCCTCCACCACCTCCCCCCAATGAACCTCCTGTAGCTGCTGCTCCACCAGCATTACCATATCTTGTTCCTCCACTACCTGCTTGAGCAGATCCTCCGCTCAGCCCAGTATATCCTCCCCCGCCCCCACCTGAGCCACCGGCATAACCATTTCCCGAACCAGGACCACCAGTACCCCCTCCATTAGCTGTTATTCCAGCAAAAGTAGAGGTCCCACCATTTAAACCTCGAGATCCATATGTTACATAAGTAATTCCAACGGGACCAACAACCACGGAAAATGTACCATTTGAAAGAGGTAGAGCGCTATTAACCACAACTCCACCAGCCCCAGCGCCGCCATTCGCATAAAACTGAGAATCTTGTGGTCCAGCATTCCCACCTCCACCTGCGACGACCAATGCCTTAACATTTTTTGATCCGCTGGTCGTTATAGTCATCAGATTTATTCCAACTCCAGTACCGCCTGAAGTTGCTACCAGAATATTATATGTCCCAGCTGCAATCCATTGTGGCATTACTGCACCAGGAATTGTTGAATCCGTGATACTTCCAGCTCCGGGTAAAGTCAAGGGGGCTCCGTTAACAGATATTGATAAAACAGTCGAAGCCCCTGTGCCATTCCAAAAACCAGAACCAGATATAGTTATTGTATTTACTGTTGTGTTATAAAAACTACCTGCGGGCGTTATCGATGTTACAGTCGGGATAGCGGAATAGGAGTATGCAAAAGAAATTAAAATGAATGACAACGTGCATGTGAAGATGCGAAATTGCTTTGACATTGAGTCTGTCAGAATATTTGTGTAAACAGCAAAGGTTCATAATGACTCCACGGGAACTCTATCCCCGAACATTATCGCAAACTGTTGCAAGACCTGCCCCCAGTTCCTGAAAGGCATTGTCCACTTCTTCGAGGCATTTT
>CAIKNA010000026.1 GCA_903828645.1 uncultured Bacteroidales bacterium | reverse complement strand
TTACCAAGGGCGTTAAACTCGACACATTGCTTCCCTTCAAGCCCTCCGAATTTACCGAAGATGTTGAAGAGGTGAAGATCATGAACTATTTCATGCTGCAGCAGACGATCAAAAACAAGGAGCTGCGTGGCGACCCCGATTTGGTGAAATTCAAGGTAAAAAAGTATGAACGGATTGCCTTCCCCTTCGCAACCGTTATTCTTACCCTTATCGGGGTATCCGTTTCGAGCAGGAAAGTCCGGGGCGGCATCGGGTTTCACCTCGGGCTTGGACTGGCACTGACTTTCATGTACATCCTCTTCATGCAGATATTTACTGTTTTTGCCACCTTTGGAGACCTACCTCCCCTGATCGCCGTCTGGATTCCCAACATCATCTTCGGCTTCATCGCCATCTTCCTCTACCGGCTTGCCCCAAAATAACCTCCCGGTGTCCAGCCACCACCCTTCTCAATTCAATATTCGATATTCATTATTCGATATTCATTGTTCGATTTTCCATTGAATCATAGGATTCTGATTTAACCACTGCTAATGCTGGCCACATATCAGGTCAGGCGTGCAAACGAAAAAACAAGATCCGTCAGCAAAAGGAGTTTTATCAATGTTTTCAGGTGGCCAGGGTTGGCGTTAAAGCGCTCCTCCGAGAGTGAGTGTGAAATTTACGGTTAAATGACTTTCATGTGTTGATTCCTCTTTTGGCGGATGGTTGTAATGCTCCTGTGAATAGGAAATCCATTCAGCTGAAACAGTCATTTTGTGATCTGCCGCCAGGATCCCAAGGCCAAATTCAAGGTCGAAAAAGAAATGATGGATGTAACATTTGTACCCGAAATCGACGAAACCGCCATAAACATTGACCTTGTCATTCATCTTCCTGTAAACATAATAATCATCGGGGTGGGACCAGGCGGTCTGTTGTGTCGAATCGATATGCATATACTTGTAAACCGGTTTTAGTGTAAGATAGATCAGGTTGGCATGCCCTGAAAATTTCGGTTTATTTAAGTACAGGTTGACCTGGGGAGCCACAAAAAAACCCGAATAATCACCAAGGGAACCGGCACTGGTGGGTCCGGCGATAAAGTAATTGCTGTACTCCTTGTGATTGGGATAGATATACCCTGCTGTAAGGCCATAACCAACTATCCCCGGTTTGTATTCATACGTGATCCCTGCCTGCTGAAAAAGCAGGATGTTCAATGGATTCACCGAGATAAAATGCCGGGGGAAAAGGATATCGTTGGAGTCCTGTTGACCCTGCCCAAACGACAGGCTTGCGGCGAGCAATGAAAAAATCGTTATCAGGGTTCTTCTCATAGGTCTCAGTTTTTTGCCGGATTGCTTCAAATATAAGGAGAATATATGACCGGTAAGACTGCGATCAATCACAATTCAATATTCGATATTCATTATTCGATATTCATTGACCCTCAACAGAACCAAGCCGCCAGACCCTGCAAAAACACCCCTGCATCACTGGAAGATCAGGCAGATCATTAAAAATTCCGAATACGGCCGACCCGCTGCCCGTCATGGATGCATAAACTGCCCCGGCATGATACAGTGCTGTTTTAATCCCCCCGATCACCGGGAACTTTTCAAAAACAGGGTTCTCAAAATCGTTAACAAGCCTCTCCTTCCACTCTTCTATTGGAAGTTGAATCACCTCTGATAACGCTTGTTCCGGGATCGCGGGCACAACCATGCGATAGGCATCCGCTGTAGCAACATGCAACCCGGGAATCACGATGGCTAGAAATAAGCCCGACAGTTCCATTGCAACGGGCTCAAACCGGTCACCCTTTTCATATGCGAATACAGGATGGTTTTCTATAAAAAACGCACAATCGCTTCCTAAACGGCGGGCATACTTTTTCAGATTTTCACGCTCCAGGCAAAGGCCGAACAGTTCATTCACCATTTTCAGGGTAAACGCCCCGTTGGAGGAGCCGCCTCCCAACCCGCTGCCCATCGGGATTACCTTATGCAGGTGCATCTTTACAGATGGCAATCCAAAATCAGCCTGCAATATGCGAAAGGCCTTCACGCACAGGTTCTGCTCATGCCCGCCAGGGATGGCCAACCCGGTAACATCGAACCGGAACAGGCCATCCTGCGCCGGGAGAATTTCAAGCACATCGTGGAATGGTACCGGGTACAAAATCGTTTCAAGGTTGTGAAATCCATCCGGTCGTTTATCCACGACATTCAGACCGAGGTTGATCTTGCAATTTGGAAATTGTATCATGGTTCAAAAATACCACTAATTATCATCCGGAAACTTGAGAGGCCTTGCAAAGGCAGGGTTGGCAATAAATGAACTGTCGTTCAGCGCGACCAGGAAGGCTTTCAGATCGGCGAGTTGCGGCGGCGACAACCTGATGCCATGGGTCGCGATGTGATGCATCAGCGGACTGATATACGGCGACCAGACAAGATTGGAGTTGTAAAAACCAAGCACCTCGTCAAGCGTTTTGAACCTTCCGTCGTGCATATAGGGAGCCCTGAAGGAGAGGTTGCGCAGCGTGGGGGCTTTATACGACCCGGCATCACCGGGGTTGCCTGTTACCGAAAGCCGGTCGCCGGGATCGGTGAAAAGGGAATCTTTGCCATTATTATAAAAAAGGTTGGTTGTAAAAAGGGGGTTTCCCTCCCCGCCATGGCAATGAAAGCAATCGCCTCCCTGCTCTGTCATAAATAGTACGTAACCGTTTCGTTCAGATGAAGTCAGATGTTCCTTCCCGAGCATGAACCGGTCAAATTTCGAATTGGCTGAAATCAGCGTACGCACAAACTGTGCGATTGCCCTGCCCATGTTTTTCACAGTTACGTGGCTGGAACCAAAAGCCCGGGTAAACAGTTCAGGGTAACCTTTCAGCGATTGAAAAAGTGCGGCGACCCTGGCAGTATCCCCGTGTATTTCATGCGGTGCAACAATGGCCATCCAGGTAACGTCTTCGAGATTCCTCATTGCAGGAGATGGATTTACGGCTGAAACCTTGCCATTCCAGAGATAACCGTGGCTGTCCCATACCAGGTTTATCATGGGCAGCATGAAATGGGGAGTAAGTACACAGGTCAGTCCGAAGGGATGCCCTCCGGTGAATTTCGGATGATCAATCCCGCACACAAACGAATGCGATTGCAGGTGGCAGGTGCAGCAACTCATCAGTGAGTCAGGTTCGGTACGTCCCGACAGCCGGCCGTCGTAGAAGAGGTATCGCCCGAGTTCAATGCCCTCCACCGTCATCGGGTTGTCAGGCGGGATGTTTAGCGTGGTTGGAAAAAACTTTGGAATGGCAATGGCATAGGGTGTAGGCTGGTAAAGCGGGGTGTATGCCTGGTCGCGCCTGCATGAGAGGCCAGGCAGGAGGCAGGCCGAAACACATAACAACAGGATATTGCAAAGTGCAGAGTGCAAAATACAAAATGCAAAACTTGACCGGTGAACAAAAAACCGAATACCAGGAAAATGCATCACAACCTCCAGTCTATTTCCTCAACGCCATGTTGCCGCAATAAATTGTTTACCTGTGAAAAATGGCGGCAGCCAAAAAATCCCCGGTGAGCCGACAAAGGGGAGGGATGAACCGATGAAAGGATGGCATGGCGCGACGTATCTATCAGTGCCTTTTTTGCGATGGCATAGTTGCCCCACAGGATAAAGATCAAACCTTCCCGACGCTCTGAAAGCTGTTTAATCGCTGCATCGGTAAAGGTCTCCCACCCATGGTTCTGATGCGAACCTGCCTGGTTTTCCCGTACGGTCAGGGTTGCATTGAGCAACAGAACACCCTGGTCGGCCCATTTGGTCAGGTTCCCATGCAAGGGTTCGTCATAACCGAGATCTGATTTTAACTCCTTTAAAATATTGACCAGGGAGGGTGGTTTCGGAACACCCTCCGGGACCGAGAAACACAGGCCATGAGCCTGTTCTGCGCCGTGGTATGGGTCCTGGCCCAGCAACACCACCTTTACCCGGTCGAAAGGTGTATGGTCGAACGCATTGAATATCAACTTTCCCGGAGGAAATACCCGGTAAGTCTTCTTCTCTTCAAGCAGGAATGACTTCAATTCAAGGAAATATTCCTTATTGAATTCATCGGCCAGCACCATTTTCCAGCTTGATTCAATCAGGGGATCAACTTTTGTCACCACTTTATTAACTTTCTATCGTTGATAACTTTACGCAATAAATGTTAAAAATGTTTGTTCTTATATCTTATAAACAGTACCTTTGCACATCTAATTAAACGAAAATCAGGGGTAAACACCATGAAAAAAATCCTATTTGTTATATTGGTAGCAGTTCTTTCAGGCCTTGTTTCTTCCTGCACTTCCAACCAGCATTGTGCAGCATACGGCGAGAAACAAAGGTACCAAATTGAGCGACGTTAAAGATCTTTTCCATTTTATTTTTACCTGGATGGGAAGCTTAGGCTTCCCATTTCTTTTGTACCTTTGTCCGTTCCTGTTTCCAATTATCCATGAAGCGAATAATATTCACACTATGTTTGCTCATCCTCACAGCAGCCGGGTATCATGCCGTCGGGCAATATGAAGCACGGCCCGACACCATTCCCGAAAATGTTTTGCTTGAGAAACAGTGGAGCGTTGGAGCGCTCCTGCATACGAACGGCTGGGGGATAAAATTCAGGAAGGGGCACAATGTCACCGCGTTGAGACAATTCATGTGGGAAGTTGAATTTTCGACCTACAAATCGTCCAAGGAGGTTCGCAGCATCAACCCCTACTACTCCGATTCCCGTTCCTATTTCTATGGCAAACTCAATTACGTCTGGTTTTTACGGGGCGGAATCGGACAACAGCAAATTCTCAACCGGAAACCATACTGGGGCGGCGTCCAGGTAAGCTGGCTCTACTATGGCGGATTCTCCCTGGGTATTACCAAACCGGTCTATCTCTATATCATCCATTTGAAAAATGGATTCAGTGATTACGAAGTCAGGGAGGAAAAGTACAACCCCGACATTCATTTTGTTGACAACATCTATGGGCGGGGACCTTTTCTAGCCGGGTTCAGCAGCCTGGGCCTCCATCCTGGTGTTTATCTAAAAACCGGCCTGGATTTCGAATTTGGCGTAAAAAACAGGCAAATCAATGCACTTGAGGTGGGTGGCATTTTGGACTACTCTCCCATCCCGGTCGCCATCATGGCATTCAACCCGAAGCAGAGTTTCTTTCTCACCCTCTACCTGAGTGTGATGTTTGGAAAAAGGTATAACCGGTAATTACAGGATATATTCGACCTCCCTGTGGCTGAATGGTCTTATTTCGCCCGTAAGGAATTCTATCAGGAGACGACCGAAGCTATCCACACCCCTGATTCTCCCCTCCGTTTGAAAGCCATCGATCATGAAATTCCGCCACTGATCAAATCCCATGAGATTCTCATCGAATTCGGGGTCTGGTTTTCCGGGCTCCCCTTTCCTGAGTTCAGAATACCGCCTGTCAAGAAACCTGCATAAGCAAAACAGGGCATCTTTAAGATCCGTTTCATGCCCGAGGAGCTGAACGAGCGAAACAGGGTTTGGAATGTCGGGGGGAAAGGTGGTTTGATTGATATTTACCCCGATGCCTGCAATGGAGCTTTCCAGGATCGGCCCCATGATCTTGTTTTCAATAAGGATCCCCCCTATTTTCCTGTAACCCAGGTAGATGTCGTTGGGCCATTTTATATGAGTCCCCGCGTGGGAGATCAAATGTGCCGGAAGCATGTATGAGCGGATAAAATCAAGTACACCAAGGGCAATTGCCTTGTTCAGCTGAAACTGGCGGTCGGGCGCAAGGAACCGTGGCCGGAGGCAAACAGTCAGTGTAAGGTTCTTGCCCGCTTCGCCCGTCCAGCCATGATCCTGCTGGCCGCGGCCTGCCAGCTGCTGCCGGGCATTGATAACAACACCATCTTCAAATGCCCCGGATCCGAAAATGCGGTTTGCATAATTGTTGGTTGAATCAACCGTGTCGAGTTCGATTATTCTGTTACCAATCACCGGTTTGAAGTTTCTTTGAACGCAATAGTTGTACAAAGTTCGCAAAGTTTATGAAATGTATCATAGATCTTGCGCCTTTGTGACTTCCTTCATCGCCTTCGTGGTTTTATTTTTCTGCTGAAAATCCCAACAGGATAAATTTATATCTTTGGCTGCAAATACAACCACCATGGAAACAGGGACCGATAGCAACAATAATTTATATTTTCCCCCGAAGGATATCGTGAGGAAAGCGAATGTCAAGGAATATGAAACCCTTTACCAGCAGTCCATCGATGACCGTGAAAGCTTCTGGGCTGCAGAAGCAAAAAAACTTGACTGGTATAAAAAGTGGGATAAAGTTCTCGATGACAGCAGGAAACCTTTTTACAAATGGTTTACCGGCGGTAAAATAAACATCGTTTACAATGCCCTCGACCGTCACCAGAAAAATGCGACCCGGAACAAGCTGGCCATCATATGGGAAGGGGAACCCGGCGATGTGCGTACGTTTTCCTATCACGCCCTCAACCGCGAAGTTTCGAAATTTGCCAACATTCTCAAGGCAATGGGTGCTAAAAAAGGCGATGTGATCACCATCTACATGCCCCAGATACCCGAGCTGGTCATCGCCATGCTGGCATGTGCCCGCATAGGGGCGGTGCACAGCGTGGTTTACGGAGGGTTCAGCGTGGAAGCCCTCGCCGAAAGGATTCACGATTCCCAGAGCCGCATCCTGATCACAGCCGACGGTGGTTTCAGGAGGGGAAAGACAACCCACCTCAAGGCGATCGCGAATGAGGCGATGCAACGGTCGGCAACCATCGAGGTGTGCATCACGGTGAAGCGTACTGGTGAAGAGTGTTACATGGAAAATGACCGTGATTTCTGGTACCACGATTTAATGTTAATGCCGCTCGATTGCAAGGATTGTAAAACAGAGGTGATGGATTCGGAAGATCCGTTGTTTATTCTCTATACATCGGGTACGACCGGGAAACCCAAGGGGCTGGTCCATACACACGGGGGATACGCGGTTTACACCGCAACCACGCATAAATATGTCTTCGATATCAAGGCCGAAGACCGGTGGTGGTGCGCTGCCGATCCGGGCTGGATTACCGGACACAGCTATATTGTCTATGCCCCGCTGATCAATGGCGCGACCATCATGATGTACGAGGGTGCCCCCAACCACCCCTACCCTAACAGGTGGTGGCAGATGGTTGAAAAATACGGGATCAATATCTTATACACCTCCCCGACCGCCATCCGCGGATTGATGCGTTACGGGGCTTCCTGGGCCAACCGTCATGATTTGAGTTCGCTGCGGCTGCTTGGATCCGTGGGCGAACCCATCAATCCCGAAGCCTGGAAATGGTACCATGAGGTGATCGGAAAAAACAGGTGCCCCATCATGGATACCTGGTGGCAAACGGAAACCGGCGGGTTTATGATCACCCCGCTCCCGATCATGCCCCTGAAACCGGGCTCCTGCGCGAAACCCTTTTTCGGCAACGAGATTGCCATCGTCGACGATCATGGCAAAGAGGTACAGCAGGGAGAAGAGGGAAACCTTATCATCAAAAACCCGTGGCCGGGAATGGCCCGTACCATCCTTCATGATCCTCAGCGGTATGTCGAGAAGTACTGGGAAAAATATCAGCAACAGGGCTGGTACCTCGCCGGTGATTCCGCAAGGCAGGACGCTGACGGCTACTACTGGGTCATCGGGCGTATCGACGATGTCATCAAAGTGAGCGGTTACCGCCTTGGTTCAGCCGAGATCGAAAGCGCCCTGGTGAGCCACCCCGCGGTGACAGAAGCCGCGGCCATTGCCCTTCCCGACGACCTGCGCGGAAACATCATCCATACAACGGTAATCCTTCGCGAGGGAATTGCTCCCAGCGATAAACTTGCAGATGAATTAAAGGAGCATGTAGAGAAGGAGATCGGCCCGATCGCCCGCCCCGCATTTGTCATCTTCGCCGACAAGCTACCCAAAACCCGCAGCGGAAAAATCATGCGGCGCGTGCTTAAAGCAGCTGCAATGGGACTGGATACCGGTGATCTGACCACACTTGAAGAGTAATCGTGTAAGCCCGATTACGCATGTCTTTAATTTTTAAGCTGCATCGTCATGCTGTCTCCATTGAAGAATGAGTAAAACAGGGAGATAAATCCTCTTTTATCGCTGAAAATGAATTCACAATTATTAATTTTTCCTTCAACTTCAGAAGCAGCTTTGATTGTCCATAATGAATCAGCTGTTCCTTTACAAATATTTGTTATGGAATAGTTGCTTTTCACCTTCTTCCCTTTCCAGGGGCCCAATCCAGTGCCCATGAAAGTAATTGAACTGTAGGAGTCTCCAATATTTTTGTTTTGCCGGAAATCAGGGAATGGAGCTGTTTCGGTAAGAGTATATTGATTATTCCTTGGCGGATGCAACCATATTTTATGATCATTTTCAATAATTCCGGTGGTGTCTGTCGACAACCATCCAAGTGAGAATTGGTCCTTGAATTTCAATCTGGTTTTTGAACGGGTATGATAATGCCAGATTGCTTCTTTTTGTTCAGTTGCGTTCCTCCACCCGTTTCCGGTAATGGCGAGGGATATTGTTTCATTTGTCGTTATATTAAGCTCACGCTGATGATATTGAATTGTGTAGATAAATATTTTCCCCTGAGTGAATATCTGACTATCCCAAAAATGAAAAAATAAACAAATTGAAATGAGAAATGTATTCATAAAAAATAATGCATAATAGCATTCCAAAGATAATCAAACTATGACAAGTGGATGTGCCCCTGCTTGTTCAGATTTACACCCTGCAAGTTGATGAAAAACTGATGAAAAAAAATTACCACTCCGTCATGGGTCATTTCAAGGGGTAATGCCCTTGGTTGAAGATAATGCATGGGAAGAAAAAGGACAATTTACGATTTACGATTTTTGAGCCTGCCGGCAATTTCCCCAATCGTAAATCGTAAATCGTAAATCGTAAATCGTAAGCGGCTGCATCTGACGTTTTCATCCTGAACCCCGGCCGCCGGAATCCATTCCGCGAAACGCTTCAACTCTTCCAGTTTATTCCTGGCATTCCATAGTTGTTGACTCCATGCAGTGCTGTATTTCCAGGTCTTTCCGGTTATGTCGCTGTATGTTTCATCATAAATCTCAGGCACTTTGAAGTTTCCTTCCGGTGATGAAATTGAAAGTTCACACTCCCTGAATATCCATCGGAAAACTGCATTATCCAGGTTAAACGATTCATATTTCAAACCCCTGGATCATCTGTTATCACAATCTTGAGGGTTCTGACGGATGGAGCCCGGAAAACAATTTATCATTGCGTCGAACATCATTACCTCCTTGTCCATTCAGGATGATGACAACTAAAACGCAGGACGATTTTATCAAGGAGGAGAAAAACAGGAATTTGTCACCTCTTTAAAGAGAAAGCCGGAGACCATAAAAGGTTCCGGCTTTGCACTTAGTAATAAAATGATGGCCTTTGAAAGAGCATCATTGGAAATATTCAGCTGAAGGATGTCTATCTCGTTTTTATCAGTTTAATTGTTTCAATAGAATCATCTGCAATGATCTTGACAAAATAGAGCCCGGCGGGAATCTCTGTGAATGAGAATTCATGTTTTTGCTCCCCGGTCATCATCCCTGTCAAAACCCTGCGGCCGTTCATGTTGTAAATTTCGATCCTGACATTCCCGAAAGATTTCTCTCCTTTTTGAATCAGGGTGAAATTGCTGCTGGTCGGGTTGGGGTAAAGGTTGAACCTGGCAAGTGACAGATTCAGCATCGGTTCCTCACCCTTGCC
This sequence comes from uncultured Bacteroidales bacterium, assembly GCA_903828645.1. Classification (GTDB taxonomy): domain Bacteria; phylum Bacteroidota; class Bacteroidia; order Bacteroidales; family FEN-979; genus CAIVAT01. The sequence continues at coordinate 34,876 of CAIKNA010000026.1, read as the reverse complement.
TGCCGCAACCACCGGTGCGGTTGTATTCGTACAGAAAGTTGTCGAAATATGTCCCCACAGATAACCGCCGCTTTGAACGATAGTACCGGGTTCAATCAGGATACTCTGACCTGCAATGAGTTCAACATGGCCACTGGGTGCCTCTACTGTGAAGTTTGCCACAGTGATAGTTACATGGGCATTAAAACAGACCGAATTGTTTACGGATCCTGTAACAGAGATGTTATTACATACAGGGTCGGTTACATCAACAGTCCATGAGCCTGTTTTCAGGCAACCATTTCCATCGGTGATGGTTACAACATAAGCGTCTGGGGCAAGACCTGAAAGATTCTGGGTAGTCGCTGCATTACTCCATAAGTAACTAAATGGGGGTGTCCCACCTGAAACAGTAAGGGTTATCATGCCGTCGTCACTCCCCGTACATGTCGCATTTGTGACCTGGGCAGACAATGAGACTGCGGGTGGCTGGTTGACCGTCCAGGAACCGGTAATGGTATTAAAGGCTGCATCTGTCACGGTTAATGAATATGTCCCTGCCGGAACCCCGGAAAGGGAGGCAGTGGTCGCGGCATTGCTCCATAAATAGCTTAAGGGCGTATATCCGCCACTCACAGAGATGCCGATCGCCCCGTTGCTATTTCCATAGCAACCGGTAACATTGGTTACAGTTCCGTTCACAGCAAGTGGAAGAGCAGGGATGTATGGAATCGCAAAACCGGTGATTTCGGCGTTTCCCTCAAAATTACCGATCTTCATCGTGGCACCTGTTTCTTTGTTCACGAGGGCCAGCCAACTAAATGATGTGGAGGTGGCTGCCATGAAAAGATTGCCGGTTTCTCTGTCGAATTCCATATCCTGTGCAAAATTGGCATCAAATCCGATTGGACCAACCGGAGTAAAGATACCTGTTGAAAGATTGACAGTACCAAGAACATCAGAGTTAATATCAACTGAATATGCCTGCCCGGAATTATCTATTGCAAGGTTTATTAGTACATGAGATCCACATGCGCCAATGTAGGTAGGATATCCGTTGACCATATTGATGGAGTACAGACCAGAATGACTTCCATCCCAGGCTACACCGTACATAATGTTGTTGGCAGGATTGTAGGACAACCCATTGAAAGTGACTGGCATAATGCCAACTGAAGTTCGTGATCCAGTTGTTGTATTAAAGGTAATCAATGCCTGCGGAAAATCGTAAACGGTTGCATACCAATTACCGTTGGCCCATGTACCTCCGCTAATGTTGGGCATCGGGCTTTGATTGGCAATTGAATTCAGAGTTCCGGGAGTGGATAGGTTGAAACTTGCAGGACCCACCGGATCGGAGCTTCCATTTTGGGCCGCCACATAACCATATACCAGCTTGTTCAGATTCATTGCTTTTACTTGCTTGCTGATCAAATTGTTAGCGACATTCAGGTCACCAGCCAGGTTGGTGGTCAGTGTGGCAGTATAATTACCTGTTGCAGGAGTCCATGGATCAAAATTGATCGTGGCAGCAGAATTGGGTAACATAGCAGTTATTGTCCGGGTTGAGAAATAAGAACCTACGGTCAGAGTTACAGTGAAATTTTCAGAATTTGTTCCAACATTTCTGACAACCGCGGTGGGCGTTATTACTGAACCGAGAGGCACCACGTCATTAATGCCAATATAAGTGGCTGCCACATCATGCGCAACCGGAGTATAAACCATAACATTGTCAAGATAAAGATTATTGCCATATGCGCTGGTCGCCCTGAATTTGATCATGTTTGTTCCGACAGGCAGGGCAAGGCTTTGTGTGCCCCATTGTGAAGCATCCGGGGTAAATGCCGAAACCATCATTCCGCCTGTGTTCAGTTTTCCTGAGATTCCACCAGGCATGGCCAGCAGCAAGGAGTAGGTGATACCGTAATCATTGGAATAATAAACATCCATTTCATCGATTTCCCCCGACATTGTGGCATAGGCATAATCAAACCTCAGGGTCGGGGAGGTCAGTCCGCTGATGTCAAAAGGCAGGGTCATCAAATCAAAGACACGTCCTGCAGATAGCCCATAGAAACCAGCCATGGCCGATCTGTAACCCGAACCATACCCGCCTGCAGCAGTATTCAAGGTCCATGTTGAAGATCCGGTAACAGCAATATTTGACCAGCAGTCAGGAGGGAAAGAGATGTTTTCGAAACCTTCAGCAAACGGGGCAGAAGTTGGGGAACACAGCGTTTTGAAAGTTACCGGACCAAACCATGGGCTATAGGAACCGGAACCACAATCCTTTCTGACATAGATATCATATGTTGTTGCAGGAGTCAAACCAGCAAGCGTATATGGATTGCTTGAAACCGGTGGTGTCAGGATTCCCGTACCGGGCTGGTGACCTGCATTACCATAGTCAAACTGTACGGTCGCTGCATCCGACCATCCTATCAATGCATTTGAATAGGTAATTGCGTTTACTGTAAGTCCGGATGGCAAAGGGCAGGCCGGCGTGGGTTCAAATCTGAAGTCGTCCAGACTGATAGCCTCAGAAATACTTACAGCGGAAGTGGTTCTGATTCCGAGGTAATAGACACCTGTTTCTGCAGGGGTGAAGGTGTACTTGTATTGAATATAATTACTGTTGCCGCAAACGACATTGGTCGCAAGTACATTGGTCATGGCGGCATTGGTATTTGATACCCCATAAGCCACATCCATCATGAAATTCACCGGTGTGGTAACCGCTTTGTTCATCATCCAGAATGAGAAATCATAGGAAACTCCCTTGTTCAGACTCATTGCCGGAGTGAAGATCCAGGTAGCGTTATTGGGTGAAGTATAAATGAATTTACTTCCGTTGTGCGGGCCGTACCAGGCTGTATTGAAGTTTGACGTTGTAGGGCCCGAAGCTCCAACAAGATTCTGGTAAGTCATGCATGGCGGAAGAATTTTTGCTCCAACTGTGGACAGGTTTTCGAAACCTTCAGTCCATGGAAAAGAACTTATATTCACACAAGCGGTTGTGAAGGCAAAAGGGCCGGTCCAATCACTGGCTGATCCGGAACCACATGACGATCGAACGTAAAATGCATAGTTTGTACCCGATACCAATCCTGTTAATATATATGGCTTTGAGGTAATGCCTCCGATCACGGTTCCAGTGCCTTGGGTAAATCCATCGGGACCCCACTCGATATGCCAGGTTGTTGCTGTCCCTGTTTCTATCCAGTTCAACTCGGCCGAATAGGCTTGCAAATTGGCGGCACTCAGTCCTTCCGGGGCAGGACAGGATACCAGGGTGACAAAATTCTTAGGACCGGTCCAGATACTCTGGCTTGTTCCACAATTTGCTCTGACATAATAGGAATATGCCGTAGTTGGGGCCAATCCGGTCAGGGTAAATGGATGATAGTCAACCGCATTGATGAGCGTCCCGGTTCCCTGTATGAACCCCGTCGGACCCCATTCAATGTCCCATGCTGTTTCCGGGCCTCCAGCAGTCCAATCCAGATTTGCAAAAACGTTGCCGGGAGTCACCGTTAGGTTGGATGGATAAAGACAATCCGGAGTCTGTTCAACCATAACATCATCAATAATCAGATCATCATAACCCGGATTTCCGGAACCCTTGTTAACGACAAATCTGATCTGGATGGGGCCTATAATGGTGTAAGGGCTCAGGCTTATGGTTTTTTCCTGCCAGCCTTCTGCATTTTGGCCGAAAGCCCAGGTAAATACACCGGGATGCCAGGTTGCACCATCCCATAGATCAACTTTCAGTTGTTGTTCGTCTGCAGGAAGGGTGGAGCTGATATTATTGTTAAATATAAAGAATTTTACACGTGGATGGGTCAGTGTGGAAACATCAATGGCCGGTGAAAGCAATGTAATACCTGTCAGACCGGGTGAACCCGAGGAACCGTCAACCCAGGCGTAATTCCCGGTAAGACCTGTTGTGTGATCGATCACGAAGGCTGCACCGTACCATGGAGACGGATTAACATGCTGGAATTCCCAATTTTGTGGTCCTGAGATGGTCCAGCAGGAAGGAATTGCCGGCGAAGTAAACGGCTCATTGAATGGAGCGGGGTAAATCGAGCACAAGGTTCTAAAAGTTATCGGGCCTGACCATGTACCAAAGGTTCCTGAACAATTGCTACGGATATAAAAATCATAATTAGTGCCGGGATTTAACCCGGAAACCGTGACTGGGTTCGTGGATGTCGCTATCCCTGTATATCCCGGATTGGATCCACAGGGAACAACCTGGTATTCCCAGGCATTGGAACCACTTATCCAACCCAGAGTGGCTGACAAAGTTGTTATACCTGATGCGACAAGGTTAACAGGACTGATACACGTGGATGATTCCTGCAAACTGAAATCATCAAAAGCAATACCCAAAACTAAACCGGGACCAACCATATGAAGACCAAAGAAATATATACCGGATGTTGCAGGTGTGAAAGTTAAGGTTTTTGGAGTCCAGCTGTCTAAATTAATTCCCGGTTCGTTGTATAATACCTGTGTCATGGATCCGGCATTGGGTAATGTGCCATATGCCAGGGAAACAGTGTAACCAGGGGTGGTATTCGTACATTTGTACCAATAGGAAAAATCATAAGATACGCCTCCGGTTAATTGCATTCCTGGTGTAAAATCCCATACATTGATATTCCATCCTCCGCCGATAAATTTGGATCCTGAATGCGCGTAATTGTTGTTACACGTTTCACTGCAGGAGTAATTTGAACCATCAATATTCGTATGAGACCAGCATGATGGTAATATATCTGTGCCGGTCGCTGCCATGTTTTCGAACCCTTCAAACCAGGGCAAACTAGTAATTGGAGTGCAAAAAGTAGTAGCGTTGGCTGTTGCATGCGTCGAGGAATAATAGTTAAATGCATCCAACGACCAAACAGCATAATAGTAAGTGGTCACAGGTGACAAGCTTGTATGATTGAAGGCAGCCAGAGGCCCGACATAAACCACTGTTCCGCCTCCGGGCAGGTTGTTCCCCGAAGAATAACCGGTCCCGTTAACGGGAGTGCCAAAAACAGAACTGCTGTTGCTCGCAATGATCACGTTATTTGATAGCGCATTGAGGGAGTATGCCAGGTTGATTTGGATTGAACTCATGGCAGTTGCAGTAAGTGCGGAAGGTGGTGCCACAAAGGGAGTGGCATTGGCAGTAGTTCCGCCCGAATAGCCTCCGCCTGAATATGAAAACGCTTTATAATAATAAATGGTTCCGGGTGTCAGTCCGGTGTGACCATAGGGTGACGTGAATCCATTGTATAAGACCGTACCTCCGGCCAATGAACCTCCCGGTGCGGGTGGTGCACCGGAAGGTGTGGTGAAGGTTCCGGTCAGGTTAAAGACAATCACGACTGAGTTGCCGGATGGATTCGGAACAAAACTTAAGTTAATTTTTTGCGAACTGAACGCAGTAGCTGTAAATGCACCCGGATTCACTATTCCACCTGCAACACCGGCAAACTCGTCAGCACCAACATCAGGGGTTGCTGACCGTGTGTTCCCGTCAAAATCATCTGTAATTACAAAAGGGGTATTGACCTGCAGGCCTCCTCCTTCACACTGGGTAGGTAACGTAGTTTGTAAATGAAGGTCATCTGGTGTAACTGCCACATTGACAAATGGCGGAAGTTCACGGAATGAAACAGGATCCCTTGGAGAGACCAATGCCTTAAAATTCAAAATCGAATAGCCTGCAGAACCATCATAGTAAACAATGTGCGTTGCATCTTCTGTTGGCCCGGCATAATAGTCGTTGGCATCGGAGTTGGCAGAATAGGTTGTCAACGTTGAATTGCTCCTCCGGAAAGAGGCAGTAACTCCTGCTCCGGATGGAGAAGAGTTGTTTACAAGGATATTGTTACGCATATCCAGTGTTGTTGACGTGGAGGCATAAAGTGCTGCACTTCCGAACAGGGCTCCGGTACTGGTGCCATTCAAATAAACTGTATTGAAAAATACACTATTCGTTGTACCACCTGAAACATAAATACCTGCCAGTGGAATAGCCGCGTTTGCTGCAGGTGTGCGCAGGTCACTGATCATGTTGTTATATGTGCTGATCGTTGTGCCTGCCGACACATAGATACCATAAAGGATGCTGCTGGCATTGCTGCCGGAGATATCATAGATGTTGTTCTTGTATATTTTAGATTCCGCAGCTGTGCCGGATGCAAGCGACCTGATGCCGTAAATGGCAGATGCCCCGGTTGATGAAATTCCGTGGATGGTGTTTGAGTATACATTTTGCAGTGTGGAACTGGTCCCCCCGCAACTCATCACTGTGATGGCTCCGCCGCCGGTGATGTTGGCGAAATTATTGGAATAAATGTCTGTTAACCCATTATCACTGGTAAGGCCAATAATGGCGGAGGTTCCCCCGGTTACATTGCTGACCGTGTTGTCATGAATCGATTTAACTGGTGCCTGGGTCGTACCGGTGATGCCGGTAAATGCAGTAGCCCCGGTAAGGGTTATATTTGAGAAATTATTATTTGCGATTGCGACCGAACCAACACCGGAATTATCATTGCCGCCCCAATAACCATATACCGTACCACCTCCCACTGATTTGGAAAAGCCGGTGACAATCGAATTATTGCTGACTGTCTTTGTTGACAGTGTTTGGGACACAAAACTACTCTCCCTAATAAGATATACATCTGTAGATGTATTGACAACCAGGTTGGTGAAAGTATTGTTCGTGTAAGTGGACAAATTTGCTCCTGCCCCTGAATACAGGCAATAAACTGCGGCACTGCCGGTTACACCAACAAAGCCAAAATCATGGAAATCATTATAACTAATGTCAAAACTATGTAGTCCTAAATACGAGTCATACCTGATTCCATAAAGGGATGATGCAGCAAAACCGCTTTTAACGGAAATGGAGTTGTGGCTCACAGTGTTCAATGTAGAAGACTGCAATGGACTGGTTCCCGAAGCTTGCCACTGAATTCCGTACATGTTGGTTGCTGTGTTCAATCCGGGACTGCTGATACTGTTCCAGGAAACATTTGAACTCAGGTTGCTGTACATGAAAATTCCTATGACATTTGTAGCCAGAGAGACATATGCGGAGAGTGGTGCAGCTTTTCCATAATTGCTGATTGTATTACCCGTCGATAAACTTGTCCCGCCAATATCTATACCGGTATTCATTCTTGTTCCTGTTGCCGATCCGATGACGACAATGCCATCATTGACATTGGAGATCGTGTTTCCATAAATATGAAGACTTTCATTGGAACCTGACACATCCGTGATATCAGCTGCAGTTGTCATGACAGTAGGGGAGTGACGAACACTGGAATAAATTCCAAAGGAATTCGGATAAAGACGGTTAAGCGTTATCGTATTGTTTTGAATCGTATTGAATTTTGCCCCGTCGGTTTGCGTAGCATAAAATATCGCTACACCAAACTCAGTCATGTTGTTTGCAGCGGCCGTTGTCATTGTCGTATTTGCAGGATTTTCCTGCATTACAAAACCCTGTATTGTTATATAATCACCTCCGATGATCTTAAATATCGCATCACTGATCGAACCAATAGTCTGGGGAGAAAAGGCAGTAATGGCATTGCCATTGCCCTGGATAACTATCTGTGCCAGGTCTCTGGAAGTGGTGAGCACAAGTGACCCTGTGCCTCCGATCACATAACCACCGAGCGGTGCTGTTTGCGGATTACCTGCAATCAGGTTGATGACAACTCCGCCATAAGCCACACCTTGTGTGTTCAGATCTGTAATTGCTGCAGCAAGCGTAGCATAATCGCCAGGAATGTTTTTGGTCCCCGACAACTGGGCGAAACTCACAATGCCTATCAGCATCACGGTAAAAAGTGTAAATATTCTTTTCATGGTCATTGATTTTAAGGTAAGATTAAATTCATAATGTAATAAGAAGGATCATATGTCGATACTTGTTCCCAAGCGTGGATTTATATTACTTATGTTATTCGTTATCATCCTGTTCCAGATTCTCTTTAATCCTGAGCAGAATGTCGTTTTGCAGTTGAGTCATACGGATCATATAGTCAACCTCGTCTTCCTCGACCATGTTTTCAGATTCATTAGGAACAACCTCGTCCTCCATTGCTGTTGATTCTTCCCGTTGTTTCACTTTCGTTTTTTTCATGTGTCAAATTGTCTTTGCATTATTTTACTTTCTCTTGGAGAACATAGCGGCAGGAAATCCAACCTGTAAAACTAAATAAACAAAGAGCAGACAAATATCATATATAAGTCACCCTGTTCCACAAAAACTGCCCCCTACAAAAACTAACAAACAGGAAATATCAACCCCTACAAAACCTCAGCACAAGAGATTAACAAGGCTCACAATTGTTCTATACGACAGATAACGTGATGGTTATATTTGGGAGAGAAATGTGATAAGGTTTACCTCTGAATTCGAGATTCCTAGTTTCTGTCTTAAACGGTAACGCGCCATTTCAAGTGAGTTCATCTGGTGGCCGGTTAGTTCAGATATCTCCTTGGTGGTCAAATTCAATTTTAGAAAAGCGCAAAGCCTGAGTTCACTTGGTGAAAGGTCAGGAAATCGTTTAAGCAACGTATCATAAAAATCTTCATGTACCTCCTTGAACCGGAGCATAAATTCCTTCATGTTTTCTTCTGCTGTACTATGATGCAACTCTTTCAGCACTTTTTTTAATGCATGGCGGATTTCGTCTGAAGCAGCTTCCTTTTCAATAACGACAATGTTTTTATAAACCTGGGATAACATCTCATTACGCTTCATCAACGACATTACATGCAACGTAAGTTCTTTTTTCTTAAATCCCAATTCCTTTGTCAGGAGGTCCTTTTCAATATTTACCTTTTTTGTTTTTAAACGTAACTGGTACATTATCAGTAAAACGACTATCACAATGAGTATAAGTACAATGATGATCGAGGTATTGAGTATCACATTTCGTTTCCGATCGGCCTCATCCTGTTGCTCCTTTTTCTCAAATTGATATTGCAACTCAAGACTGGCCAGGTTGTTTTCCTTTTCATTCAATGCAAGACTATCCTTCCATTGATTCTCCAGCAAGCAGTATTTATAAGCCTTTGCGGAATCATTTTTCACCTGGTAAACCGAGTGAAGCAACCGGTAAGCCATGTAGACGATATCCTTGTCTCCCCCTTCCCTGCCAATCTTCAGTGCAGAATCAGCATCTTCTATACTCTCGGTCAGCCGTTTCATTTCCAGGTTCATTTTACCCTGGTTTAACTGGCATGTTGCAATTGATTTTTTATCTCCGAGCTGTTCAAATAAGTTTAATGCCTGCATATTATAATACTTGGCTTTCCCATAATTTTTAAGTTTGAAATAATTCCTCCCGATATTCAGATAATTGGTTGCTTCAAAATTTGGAAAATTTAACTCTTTACTGATTTTGAGTGCCTCTTCCAGGTACTTTAAAGAATTAGAATAATCATCCATTTTGGAATAAACGGTGGCGAAATTGTTCAGGATGCTGGATATTCCTGCATTATTATTTAACTCTTTAGCCAGCTTGTAAGCACGGTTTAAATAGGCTAGCGCCCTTTTAAAATCATTTTGATCAATGTATAGCAAGGAGATACGTGAGAGGGACATGCAAACCTCCATCTTGTTGTTCAGTTTTTCGGAAATCTTTAAACTGGCAAAATAATATTCAGGGCATCTTTTTTTGTCTCCAATGTCGTAATAGATCATCCCGATGTAATCCAATGCCAAAGCAAGCTCTTTTTGCAAATCATGCTTCTCGGCTAACCTCTTTGCTTCCTGGGCGGTCTCCATGGAATTCCTGAGGTCGGAACGTGAATAGTAAAGCAAGGAAATATTCTCAAGACATCTCACCTTCAATTGGTATTCGTCAGAATTATCAGCTAATTCCAAAGCCTGCCGGTTATAATTCAATGCCTGTTTGAGATTTCCGTCTTCAACCTCCTCAGCCAGTTGTAAAAGGATTACAATTTTAAATTTCACATCACTGTTGCGGGCCAGTTCCTTTAACAGACTGTCCTGTTTACCTGGGTTCAAAGCAGTTAGTTGAGCACACCATCCCAAAAAAATAATAAGCAGTGTCTGGTTTAGAATGTTCATTAACTCTTATTCTTGATTTTTTTCATATTGACAAATCGTACTAAAAAATTACCGATCAACTGGAATACTATGAATTAGTCGCGATATTTACAAGATTTACTGCGTATTACAGAGAAAGTCAATAATCAAGCAAATTTTGGTCAAAATATTAATGAACAAAGTTATTAAAACAAAGTCCGTTGTATAAAAGAATTTTTATACTATTGAACACTTGTGACCGATTAACTTTCTAAAAGAGGGAGTACGCCCCGCGGGGTTCGCCTCAATGTTGTTCTTTTAGGTTGCGAAACAAAAAAGCCGCCCGTTGAAGGGCGGCTTTTTCAGGGTCCCAATGAAGGGTTCGGAAATTGGATTGTGCTACAGGATAACGCTTTGTTCAACCGGGTGGTCTGGAAGATCCCGGGCCACGGCAGTGATGGTCGTGCCTTCGATGGCGGGATTTTCGACAGTTGCTGTATACACCCATTTGCCGGTCGACTCGTTCAGAACACAATTACCCGTCTCGATGATATTTCCCAATGGATCAGTGATCGTCACGGAGACGTCGGCCACTTTAAAATAATCGCCGGCTGTAACATTGATGATCCCGCCAACAACCCCTTTGTACCGGTCGGTTTCGATGGTGGTGATCCACGGGCGTTTAAAAAAGTCGGCTACCGCAGCCGCATAGGCAGACAGCCTGGTTCCTCCGCGGGCGGCATAGGCCGCCTTCAGATCGGGATTTTTCATGGCCAGGCGCGCATAGTCGGCCGCATTTGAAAAGGCCTCGCGCGTCTTTAACTGTGACTCGGAGTACACTTTCGTGTCCCTTTTCGGACGGGCAGCGATGATCTGTTGATCCCCCTTCTGCCGCATCACATACTGTTTCCCGACGATGCCGCTGAAGTCATGCGTCAGAAGATTTGTTTTTGATTTTGACATGACATTTAGTTTTAAGATGAATACTCGGTTTATTGATACTGGACCGTGGCCACGATCGGGTATGCACTATTTTTTCCTGAGATACAGATGGATCTCCTCCACCTTCCGGATGATCTCGCGGGTATCGGAACGCTGATCGTTCCGCATATTTTCAAAGTCCCTGCGGTTCTCACCCTTGTGCCATATCATCTCCTGTTTGAGGTTGGCAATATCAACATTGACTTCGGCAATCCGGATCTCGAGGTGGATCCAGATCGATACAACGCCTGTGAGGAGGGTAAAAAGGCTCATGAACTGTGTGGGGGGGAGTCCGAAAATGGTCAGTTTTGTTTTCATTTGCTTTTTTGTTTGTTGATGAAAAACTGATGAAACAAAATTACCACTCCGTTATGGGTCATTTCAAGGGGTAAAAGGGGGTACCCCCCTGGGGACTTTCCCTATGAGCGCTATATCAATTGTATATGAATCCCGTATTAATCTTTTATCGGCTCTATATCTTTTCACCCTCGGCTGAATATGCCGGCAACCATGTAACTCCCTGGTAAAGCCCTGGTAAAACCCTGATAAAGCCCTTGGTTGAAGATAATGCAGGAGAAGAAAAGGACAATTTTCGATTTTTGATTTTCGATTGGGCAAATTACCGGCACACTCAGAAATCGTAAATCGTAAATCGTAAATCGTAAATCGTAAATCGTAAATCTAATTCGGGCTATACCTGCGCATGAGCTTTTCACAAATCGCGATAAAATTCCGGCATTCGCTGATGCAGCATTCGAGCGCAAACTGGGTGGGAACATCGAATATATTGCGAAAGCGTTTCAACTGTAGGTCAGTGCAATTTTTTGTGGAAAACCCGGCAACTGCACTTTTGCAGATTTCACCGGAAGGGGTGTTTCCAAACACATTGCTCTCTTTAAGTACCCTGAAAAAGGCACCCAGAACATCCCGGGTTGCAGAAACAGTCAATTTGGGCGGTTGGAACTGACAGTTCTCATCCTGAACCCGGAGTACAGGAATCAATTCAGCGAAGCGCTTCAAATCTTCCAGCTCATTCCTGGCATTCCAGAGTTGCTGACTCCATGCGGTGCTGTATTTCCAGGCTTTTCCGGTTACGTCGCTGTATGTTTCATCATCATTCACAGGCATTTTGAAGTTTCCTTCAGGGGATGGAATTGAAACTTCACATTCCCGGAATATCCATCGGAAAAAAGGCAAATGAGGATCATGATACCTGCGGGGAACCCTTTTGCCGGGCATTTGCCCGGGCAGGCTTTTTCTCATGACCTTTCCATGGTCCATAACGGTCTGCTTCGAAAGGTCAATGGGAACCGCCACCTTTTCAAGACGCCGGAGACTGGAAATTAACTGTTCAAGGAAATAGGATCGTTCGGCCACAGGCAAGGTGAAGATGAAATTCCGGGTATCTTCGATGAAGCAATTCACCAATGAGGCGATGTAATGTGAGTACCCGTTCACCCGGGAAAAACCGTTTACAGAAACAACGATTAGCTCAGGATTTGTTTGCTCGTCTCCCGCCTGTTTCCTTAACCGGATCTCTATGACGATCCTGGAGGCATCATCCAATTCTTTGGTCAGTTTGTCGATCACGTATGGAAAGGAACCTGCATGTGACATATATCCCGGAAGTTGGACATTTAGGATTTTACAACCAGGAAACGCGACCGTAAATTTCCTGTGTCTGTAAAAGCTTAATCGGTAAAAATGAAAAAGGTGAAAGGTGTGTTAACAAAATTTAACATTTTTTAACAAAACTTTATGAAAATTAGTGCATTTCGATCAACTGAGGTAATTTTCACTGCATTGTCCAGGTTTAATAATACACGTTTCAAACCGCTGGATCATCTGTTATCACAATCTTCAGGGTTCTGCCGGATGGCGCCTGAAAATCAGGAAAACAGGTATTGTTTTCCATCAATTGCATAAGTTATGACACCTCCCCGATCGGGCCTCCCACTTTTTTCTTCAGCAGCACTTTGCCAGTGGCAGCATCAAACACCAGTAAGTTACCATCAAGATCGCCGGTAAAGAGAAGTCCGCCTGCTGTCGGGGTAACAGCAGCTATCATTGATTTTGGTGCGTGGTATTTCCATAAGACTTTCCCTGACTCTGCATTTATGGCAGTAATCCAGCCTGATGATTTTTCAACAGGATCCAAATCTCCAAATCCATTGGCCGAACCAACAAAAATTTTCCCTGGGGTAGCATTCAGAAGTGTTTCAGGTTCACCAAGCTTTACGGTTGAAGCCCAATCTATTGAAGGAACAAACAGTGCATTCAGAATTGGCGAATAGGCAGGTCCGTTCCATTCCACCCCACCCTGGGTACCAGGTGCAAAACGTGTTCCTGTTTTAGTAATCGGGGCATCGGCATTAAATTAGGCCACTCCCCTGTTGTTATCCAACAAGGCCCCTTTGCCTTCAAATTTATGCACCCAGGTAAGTTTGCCGGTTATCGCGTCAACTGCATAGGTAGAGAATGCAGTGGTAAAATAAAGCGTTTTCCCAATCATGACCGGACCGGTCTGAAACCTTACAGTATCGGTAATGGTGTATCCGCCAACCATTACAATCGACCCGACATTTTTGGGTGTAATCTGATTCAATGCTGAGAAACGGGTTGCATCAAAGCCTCCGTTGAAGGTTAACCATTCTGAATTAGCTTTGTTTGTTGTTTGAGCGAATGAAATTCCGCTGAACAAGACAAGTGATAAACATGTTGCAATGAATAAATGTAAAACACATGAACCGCTGTTTGAGGATTTTCCCTTTTCAGTGACTTTGTTTTTCATTTCCCTGAGAATTAATGATGTTGGTTCTTAATTTATAATAAACTCCACATTTGACTTCAGTTCAATTTTATTACTTACATCTGATGGAAGTTCTTTGACGGCTATTCCGAAATCGATGCGGTTCAATTTGCCTGAAATGGTAAACCCTAAAGAAGATTTTTTTGACATCGGGTTCAACGCTTTCCCATTGAACACGACATCAAAATCAACAGGTTTTGTAATCCCGTGCAAGGTGAGGTTGCCTTTAAGTTTATAGATGTTGCCGCTCACTTTTTTGAACGAAGTACTTTTAAATGCCAGCGAGGGGAATTTTTTTGTTTCAAACCAGTTATCCCGTAAATCTTTGTCCCGCATTTCAACTTCTGTGTTGATCGAATTTACGTCAGCGGTCATTTCAATTTTTGCGTCACTGAAATCTCCTTTGGTTGAAACAAAAGTAGCGTCGAAAGTCTTGAAAATTCCTTCAATGTGAGAAATTCCGAAATGCAACACACTGAAAGAGAGCCGTGCATGGTTCTTATCAAGTGAGTAACTGTTTTGTGCCATAGCGGTCACAGTGAATACAAATGCTGAAATAATTAAAATGATCTTTTTCATGTCTATAAATTTAAGGGGTAAAATTTAATGTTTTAATTCATCGATGCCCTCTGCCTTACCTTGGACGATCTGGAATTTACTCCGTTGTTTTTCCATCAAATTCAACATCGTACTTTTCAGCATCATTTTTTGTTGCGTTGATAAGGGCGTCCTGGTGATGCGGAGGAGCATAGATTGTGTACATTTTCAACTCTTCAGAGTCATCCGTATTTATTACATTATGCCGGGAACCGGCAGGTACAATGATCACATCTCCATCAGCAATATTATATTCATTGCCATCAATGATACATTTCCCTTTGCCGCTTTCAAACCGAAAAAACTGATCAATACCTATGTGAACTTCTTCACCGATTTCTTCCCCGGTTTTTAAGGTCATCAATACAAGTTGAAGATGTTTGCTTGTATATAATACTTGTCTGAAATTTTCATTTTTCAGCGTTTCCTTTTCGATGTTACTTTTAAATCCTTTCATGTTGGTTTGTTTGAGTTTAATGAAGTTATATAACTGTTTACAGGTTTCTGCCTGAACAAAAGTCATTCAAAATGTTATGGATAGTGTTACAAAACTTTTGAAAAAATTTACATCATTCACACATTTGGAAGACTATTCTTAAACAAAAGAGTTTTTCCTGAGTTCAGTGGATTTTTGTGAGGAAAGAAAAGTTCCTGCTCACATTTCCATCTTTCTGTGGCGGCAAAGACGTTTGGGCCGATGAATGGTACATGATCATTGAGGTAAGGAATACAATTCCCAACATTGTTAAAGTGATGTTGTTTGCCTTTTTCATGGGTTTTGTTTTAATGTTAAGAATGGAGGCTTAACGTTATGCCAAAGGTCAATATCATAGTGATTGATTGTGTTATATAATATTGGAGAATAGTTACATAATTCACACTTTCAATTCACTGCTGTTTTGTTCGGGATTTCTTTCGAAAACAGCATAGGACTCCCGGAAAATTCAACGGGAATTAGGTCTGCCGAAAAGGTCTTTATATGGGGAAATGCTGTATGTTCGCAATTGGAAAGAGATGTTATAAACTAATCGTCCAATCCTTTTCCTTGTAATATTTGCTGAATTTTTTTTTCAATTCTTTCTTGCCGTGTTTTAGATTGTTTAGGTGAGGAGAAATACAGCAAATAACCTCTTTGGCGTCCCGGTGTCAGTGCTTCAAAAGCAGTTTTCAATTCAGGCATATCTTCTAAAAGAATTTTAAGTTCTTCAGGCAGGTTGAATTCGGTCGTCTTTTTTAGCACCACATTCAACCCCGCTTTTTCAACATGAATGGCTTCTTTGATATATGCTGTTATGGTTGATTTACTTTTTATTATGTCTTGCAATTCTTTGAACCGGATTTGTCGTGATGCCTGCACATTCCTGGTCTGTTGGACTAGAATACCTTCCTCATCCTGTAACAAAGCCCCTTTCATAAATAACAAAGCACAGTAGTCTTTGAACCCATGTATCAGAACAACGTTGCAATTCTGAAATGTGTAACAAGGACAACCCCATTTCAATTCTTCTGTCAGACCACAGTCAAGAATGAGCATTCTTAATTCTGCATATTCTTCCTGCCACTTTGTTTCTTTATCAAAAAACCAATCAACTTTTGGATTCATAGAAATTGTTTTGTTTCCCGCTGCCAATTTATGCAATTTTCAATTAAGATTTTTATTCATTTGCCGACCGCTCTTCAACGTAAGCAGATCCCCATAATTATCCTGCCGGATATTCCACATCAGAACAATTTTTCTTTCATGTTTTTTGTAGTGACCTGGTAGACCAATCCATCATCACTGGCCAGCAATTTTTTATTCTTATTATGGTACTCCAGCCTTCCCAACAGGTGAGTGAGAATCGCAGCATGGGCCGTTTTCTTCTCATCTGCATTCACCACAAACCAGGGTGCATATTTGTAACTGGTTCTGATCAGCATTTTATTACGGGCTTCGGAATAATCTTTCCAGTGAATCTGCGCTTCCTTATCTATAGGACTTATTTTCCATTGTTTCAATGGATTTTCCCTGCGGTCGTCAAGCCTTCGTTTCTGTTCCTTTCTGCTAATGTCAAGATAATATTTCAGAATGATGAATGATTCTTCCACGAGCAATTTCTCAAACAATGCCACTTCAGTAAAAAACGATTTGTACTCTTTGCCTGTGCAAAAGCCCATCACCTTTTCGACACCCGCACGATTGTAGTAGCTTCGGTTGAAAAGCACAATTTCACCCGCTGCAGGCAGATGCGTCGCGTAACGCTGAAAATACCACTCATGCTCTTGTTTTTCAGAAGGTTTTCCCAATGCAACTACTTTTGTTTCGCGCGGGCTGAGATGTCTGGCTATGGTTCTTATTGTCCCGTCTTTGCCTGCTGCATCTCTCCCTTCAAATATGACCAGGAGCCTGAGGTTGGAGGAAATAATCTCCTTTTGAAGTTTTACAAGCTCAATATAGAGGCTATGCATTATTTGTTCCTTTTTTTTCTTTGGCATCATGATGATATTTATTACATTATTGACAAATTATCGGCGGATTAGACATTCATGTGTTTTATCTAATTGGTTTTTAGAGAAATATCTTTATTAGCGATTCCCGTAGGAACTACTTTGCCTGAGTTCCTGACGGCATAAGCGTGTGTAAATTCTGCACCGTATAAAACCAGCATGGAAGAATATGAAACCCAAAGCAAAATTAAAATGACAGAACCTGCGGCACCATATCCTATGCCAGGGTCTGCTTTTGAGAAGTACAAACCCAGACCCACTTTGCCAATCTCAAAAAGAAAGGTAGTAAGTAAGGAACCGATCCATACGTCATTCCATTTGATTTTGGCATCCGGAAATATTTTAAACATCAGCGCAAACAATGCGGCAATGATTATAAAGGAGAAAATGAAATTAAACACTTGTAAAACAATAAGAAACGAATCAGAAAAATGATTTGAAATCCAAATACCAAATGCCGATAACATTGCGGATACTACCAGCGAAATGATCAGCAGAAACGCGATAGCCAGGATCAGCCCAAAAGAAAACAACCTAACTTTGATCACTTTCCATATACCCGACTTTGTGGTATCAACCTTGACTCCCCAAATGACATTTAATAATTGTTGAAATTGAGCAAACACTCCCGTAGCGCCTATGATAATGATAACCAGCCCGAATACTGTTAACCACACAGAATTCTGGATTCTGCTTGCCTGCACAATCATGTTCTGAATTTGAACGGCTGTTTCTGCCCCTAACATGGCGGTGATTTGATCCGTAATATGCTTATTCACCACATCGCGGCCAAAAAAATATCCGGCGAATGTTACAACGACAACAAGCACCCCGGGTAAAGAAAAGATAGAATAATATGCAATAACAGCACTTTCGCTAAACGGGTCTTTTGACCACCATCCTTTAAATGCGATTTTCAAAAGGGATACATTATTTTTCAAGGCCATAATCATCTTGTCGTGTCGGGGAATCAAAATGAAACAGGGATTCTCGATATTTCCATCTTCTCCATAAAGCAAAGGTTAGCCTGGAAAAAATATGAAGTGTTACACAATCATAAAAATAAGTTATATCATTCACACATTTACCGAATTCTGCACTCATTGAATCGAATTAGTTTGCCGAATAATAAAATGATCCGTATTGTCAAAGTATGCTCATTTTACAGGGGATGAAGCTTCTCATATCTTCCAGGTTTTAATATCAGTTGCAGGGAAACCTGCCATGCGCTGCACCCTGGCAAAACCCGGCCCAGGGTCGATCCCTTCGTTTCATGAATCGTTATACAATTTTCGGGATGAGTTACATGATTCTTGCATTCCTGAATACAAAATAAACCATAACCGGAAATACGACCAGATTCGCCCACATTATCGGTTATGGTTTATCCTGTTCTGATTATTTGGTTTTTACAAGTTTGAAAGTTTTTGCATAATCATCGGCAACAACTTTTACAAAATAGATGCCATACCCGGCATCCGACAGCAGGAACTCCTGTTTCTTATAGCCATTCATTGAGCCTGCCGTTATTCTTTCTCCGGTTATTCCATAAACTTCAACAATCACTTTATCCGAAATTTTTTCCCCGTTTTGTTCCAATGTAAAATTCCCATTCGTTGGGTTCGGATAAATCATGAAAGAGGCACCCTGTATCGGTGCTGAAAGTTCGCCGCTCCCTGCTATTACTGTTGGGATGGAAGGCGATTTCTGCGCACAATACTGGCCATCAGGTGTGATGTACCCCCACATATAACCTCCAGATTGAACAGTAGTTCCCGGCAAATAGCGGATACTCTGTCCGGCAATCATTGTTGCACTTCCTCCGCTTTCAATGGTAAAGGCAGAACCGTCACCTGCAAAAGTCATTGTTTGTAAAGCACTGTAGCACCGAACCTGTCCGTTTACAATAACACCTGTGGCAATTATAGTAGGGGACACTCCATTAACCTCCATTATTACGATGTTGGAAACAGATGGATTACCCGACACACACGTCTCGCTTGATGAAAGCAAAACCATCACCTTATCTTCGTTCGCAGGGGTATAGGTAAAAGTAGCACTGTTGGTCCCTGCATCCAGGCCATTCAGTTTCCATTGGAATGTGGGTGCAGTGCCGCCATTGACAGGTATTGCTGTGAATGTAACGGCAGTGCCTGCGACCACCGGGTTGGCCGACGGGGTAATCGAAACACTGACTGGCAATAACGGATCAATTGTAATCCCGATACAATCATACATCGTATTCCTACAGCCGGTTATCGGATTTAATGCAATCACAGAATATAACCCGGCGCCTGTCTGCAGACCGAATGAGATCGGGCCGCCATCACCGGTTATGCTGTTTAGCATGGGGCAACGTGCGCAAAGCTGGAGTGTATAAAGAATACCTGGCTGCGAATTGCTCAGGCCGACAACCAACCCTGGTCCTCCTTCACAATAACTTCCACTCCCTGTGGTAGTAAAAACTGTGGGAAGTGGATTAATTACCACGGTGACCGGCTCAATGTCGAAACATCCATGGCTGGTAACGGCCTTGATAAAATAGGTTCCGTTGCCTGCATTTGTCGGATTGGGCATTGGGATAGTTGCATTTGCATCCATCCAGTAGCTCAGTGTGGCGTCATATAAGGTACTGCCGGCGGTTACCGATGAATTGATGAGATCAATCCTGTTGGGTGAACAAACTGCCTGAACATTTGTTATAAGAACAGGTTTCGGATATATGGTAACCAGTATGTGATTTGAATTTATATTGCCGCAACTATTTGTATTTGTTACAAAATAGTCACCGCCTTCCGTAACCGTTATCGATGGAGACGTAGCACTATTATTCCATGTGCCGCCGGCATTTCCTGAAAGGATAACCTGACCACCTTCACAAAATGAAGTTGCGCCACCTGCTGAAATGACCGATGCAACCGGTAGCAGCGTAACCGAGATAAATATATGGTTTGAGTTGATGCTTCCGCAACTATTTGAATTGGTGACAAAATAGTCACCACCGGCAGTTACAGTTATTGATGGGGATGTTGCTCCGGTATTCCATGTTCCGCCAGCATTGCCTGATAAAATAACATCATTCCCTTCACAGATTGTTGTTGCTGGTGCAGAAATTACTGATGCAACGGGAAGAGGATTGACAGTGACGATAATATGATTTGAAACAACACTTCCACATCCATTCGCATTGGTTACAAAATAATCTCCGGCGGCGGTTACTGTAATTGTTGCAGTTGTTGCTCCTGTATTCCATGTTCCCCCATTATTTCCTGAAAGGATAACCTGGCCACCTTCACAAAATGCAATTGCGCCACCTGCTGAAATGACAGATGCAACCGGTAGAAGGGTAACTGTGATAAAGATATGGTTTGAGTTGATGCTTCCGCAACTATTTGAATTGGTGACAAAATAGTCACCACTGGCAGTTACAGTTATTGATGGGGATGTTGCTCCGGTATTCCATGTTCCCCCGGTATTGCCTGACAAAATAACCTCATTCCCTTCACAGATTGTTGTTGCTGTTGCAGAAATTACTGACGCAACGGGAAGAGGATTGACCGTGATGGTAATATGATTTGAAACAACACTTCCACATCCATTCGCATTGGTTACAAAATAATCTCCGGCGGCGGTCACTGTAATTGTTGCTGTTGTTGCTCCTGTATTCCATGTTCCCCCATTATTTCCTGAAAGGATAACCTGGCCACCTTCACAGAATGTGGTTGCTCCTCCCGGTGTGATTACTGAAGCTGCGGGCTGCATATCCATGCTGACGACATTGTTATGCAGGTCAATGGCTCCTGCCAGGGAAAGTCCCCTGCCAAACAAAGACGACCCTTCCAACAAGTGGATGGCTCCGGCGTTCACAACCACACCTCTGAAAACAGAGCCTTCACCTAACGTGAATTCGCCATTTATCTGCCAATACACATTGCAAAGGGAGGCTGAATTGATTAAAAAAACGTTGGATAGTGTACTGGTGGCCATTGCGCCATTAATCTTGAAAATAAATATGGCGTTGGGATCATTTTGCCCGTCCAGCGTTAAATCTCCGTTTAAGGTCGAAGCGGCTCCTAGACAGTATATATTTGGTGCTAACACCTGGCCGTTTCCTAAAGTAGTTGTAATAACCGAGCCGCACGTAAGAGCGCTAAGCTGGCTGTATGCGCTTGCCACATCAATGGCAGCCTGGGCAGTAACAGGATCTGCCACATGAATTTGTCCGACGATAACCCCCGGGGGAAACCCGGTGAAAGCACCAACGTTCGTACCCACGTCGCCGGTTACCGTTGTCGATACTCCCAGGGCATTAAACGCTCCGGCTGAGGTAAATAATGCGAAACTGGAAGCGGTCCCCAATGTAGGGATCTGTCCGAAATGAATCAGTGGCATCAATAAAATTAAACCACTGGTTAAAGCATTGATTAAATGTGTTTTCATTGTGTCGTGATTTAATCTGTGAATGAATCTTCACATCATACTAAAATTAGTTACTATTGTCAAAAATAGTGTTATACAATTTTGGGAAAGATTTACATTATTCACACATTCACAGGATACTGACATATTGAATCGTATTAAGATGACCGAAAAACAAATGATCAGTGTATTGAAATTTGGATTAATTTTACCACATACGGGCTAATTAGGCATAAACGTTATGAAACCACTAAAGAATAAGTATGCTGCAAAAGACTTTCCTGTTGTTTGTGTTGGAGGTTCTGCCGGTGGACTCGACTCCTATATCCGGCTGCTGCGGAATCTTCCGGCAGATATGGGTGTTGCTGTCGTCATTGTAAATCATTTGAGAATAGTAGCCACCCAACTTCATGAGATTCTTCCACGCTATACGGAGATGCCAGTTAAACTTATAACAGAGAAACTAGACATCAGGCCCAACCATGTATTTATCATACCGGAAAAATGCGACTTGCATGTCCTGAATGATGAATTTCGGCTAAAACCAATATCAAAGCCCCGGGGTTGGTCCGATGTTATTACAGTGTTCCTTCGTTCTTTGACAAAACACTGGGATGGAAAACTGATTGCCGTCATTGTCTCGGGATATGATGGGGATGGTTCGGAAGCACTTTGCGGTATAAAAGAGGTGGGCGGCATTACCATCGCGCAGAAGCCCGATACGGCTAGCCAGCCAGATATGCCTGTGAGCGCAATAGCAACAGGTTGTATAGATTTTGTTCTTTCACCTGAGGAAATAGCCCGGAAAATTTCACAAATTGCACAGACGATTGAAGTGGATCATTCATATGGACCAGGAACAAATAGCATTGAACATTGAAAATTTACCGATAGAGATTGACGGATACAATCTATCTGTTTATAGGGTCAGGGTCTTATATTGCAAACACTTCGATCAGCAGGAATCACCAGGTTAATGGTTCTCATGGATTTAGCCCGAAATCAAAAAAAAATGAACTATTTTTAATCTCAATAATTTTAGTTTACAGTATCACTAACTTTTTAACTTCGACTGCCTCACTTGACTGTATTTTAACAAGATAGGTGCCCGGCGGCAATGCACTTACATCCATCTCAACCTTGTCCTGGTTTTTTACCATCTCCGAAATGACAGATTTCCCGGTAACCGTGCAAACGGTTATTTTGGTTTCCCTGGGAAATTTCCGATTATACATGATCGTAATTTTATTGGCAGAGGGATTGGGGAAAATCATTGAATTACCAGCTTGTGAATTTGCCAGGGGTCCGGTCGAAACCTGAATTCCTCCATTGGTTGTACCTAACATATAGCACCAAAGACCTCCGGCAGATGCACTGTTTCCTGTCGTTGCGATAGCGTAAAGTGGATAATTGACAGGAATGAACTGCTTATGCCATGAGGCGCCCCCATCCGTGGTTTTCAAAACAAGCCCGGTGATCATCTCCGTGCCGCCAACAGCATATCCGGTATCTGCATCATAGAAATGGACGGAGAAAAGGTCGTCAGTAGTCGGGAAGTTATGCTGCTCCCAGGCAGCTCCTCCGTCGGTTGTTTGAAGGATCAGGCCATTGCTGCCGACGGCAAATCCCTTACCGGGCGTGGGAAAATCAATGGCAAAAATATTAGCACCCACATTGGTCACGTTCCAGGTCACCCCTGCATCCGTGGTCTTTAAAAGTGTCGAATTGCCTGCTGCAAATCCATTGTTTGCATCAGAAAAGCACACGGAACGGTAATCCAGGTTTGGAACACCGGTGACATTTGCCCAGGACTGGCCAAAGTCAGTGGATCGCAGGAATGTTCCACCATAACCCACTGCAACCATAACCCCATTGCCAGTGTGCGAAATGGACACAACACCATGCCAGCCGAGGTTTGACATCCGGAGAATCCAGGTTTGACCTCCGTTAAAAGTATTGTAAATGTTACTTCCCCCAATACAACCCATGTTTTCGTTGATAAAGTCAACCGCCCTGAATCCCTGGAATTGAGAAGTTGTGTCCTGGATGATCCAGGTAGCACCACCATCAATCGTTTTCAGTATCTTTCCTTCATCATTTTCTCCCTCGTCGATCACGGCATAGCCGACCTGGGCCGTTGGGAAATCAATACCATAGATGCCGGCACCCCAGGCCAACGGTGGGGCCACCCAGGTTGAAAGGGAAGTCCAGGAATTTCCGTAATCGGTAGTTTTTTCAATATAGCCCCAGGTACCGGTAGCGTATGCAGTTCCGCCGCTCTTCGCCGTGATGTACCTGGTTAACGGTGAGCCAACAGGAAGTTGGAGCCGGTTCCAGGTATTCCCACCATCGGTTGACAGGTATTTCACCTCTGCGCTGTACATGGTAACAATGCCCCACTCCTGTCCGCTTAAGATCAGGGTGTCGGGACTAAACATCGCAATTGATGAGAACGAAGCTGAATCATTGAGATATTGTTTCGTCCATGTTGATCCGCCATCGTTGGTTTTCATCACAACACCCTTGGCTCCTGCAATAAACCCGGTGTTTGTCCCCGGGAAAACCATGCTCCTGAGCATGAACGTGGAATCGACATAAACAGCATTCCAGGCATCACCTCCATTGGTGGTTTTTAAGATATACCCCGACGATCCTGCCGCATAACCGGTAAGGGAGGATGTGAAACAGATACAATTCAGGTTTACCGGCTGCTGGAAATAATACGGAGTCCATGTATGACCCCCATCCTGGGTCCGGATAATCTTTCCACCGGAGCAAACCACAAAACCATGCAGGATATCAGTAAAACAGGAGGCATTGAGATACTCATCTGTTTCCCAGTACATCGAATCCCAGGAGATTCCGGCATCCTGGGTCTTGTAAATATAACCATATTCATCAACAGCAAAACCAGTCGAATCATCAGGCCAGTCAAGCCCGATGAAATTTGTATACCTGGCATGTTCAACCAGGTTTTTAATATCCCAGTTAATCCCCATATTTTCCGAATGCATCACCGTGCCTACATAACCCGCAGTCCAGATGGAGTTGTCATTTTTAATCCTGATTACATTAAGATCATTGCCCTGAGGAACCGGATTCCTCCATGTCCATTGTGAATGGGCAAACAGAGTAAGGCATATCAGCCAGATTGTTGAAAGGATTCTTACCATGAGGCTATGCATTGATAGATTTGCCCATAACCGGTATGTTGTGCGAGGTTTTAGTTTTTAACTAGTTTGAACCATTTCTCAAACTGCTTTATTTTACAATTCACAAGGTAAATTCCATCAGGTAAACCTGAAAGATTAACAGCAATTTTGTTTTTATCAATGAAAAGTTGTTCTTTTATTATTATTTCCTGCCTTAGTGAATTAAATATTTTGAGCCCCATTCCTTCAAGGCTTAATTCATGGCAGTAAACAAAAAACCAATCATGGGCCGGGTCAGGGTAAATAACAACATTGTTTAACGGTACATGGAAGGAAGAAACATAAGCGGGTATCGGGCTTATTGTAATTGTATAATCTTCAGTTTCTCCTCCTGCAACAAGACGGCATGGATCAGTTACAGCCCATCCCCAGGTACCCCTTACTCTTAACCTGTGTTTTCCGATATAGGCGGAACTATCTGGTATGGTCACAAAACCAGTCGCCATCCCAATAGTATCGGCTGAATAAAAAAGCCTCTCCGTTTCGGAAAGTAACCCATCATTATTCAAATCGATCCATAATGAGAACCCGCCTGTAACACCAACAAACCAATCAAACTTTGCTAAATATACAGGATAAGTACAACCCAGATGCAGATCAGTTGTAAAAGCTGTTTCAGGATATAATTCATAATTTGTTGTATTCGACCCCGAATTGAAATTAACCAGGGTATTTATGCTGAAATCATTGATTATAAATGGATCCAGGTTGGCAGTATGGAAAGGGATACAATAAGTTAAACTATCAGTTTGGTTTGCGGTGATATTCACAGTATAATCTTCTGCCTCCCCGCTATAGAAATTTCCACACGGTTGATTCTGAAATAGATAATGACATCTTATGACCCTCAGACGACGTGATCCCAGGAAAGAACTATCTTCGGGTATCGAGACCATCCCCGAGGTGCTGAAATAATTAATTGAATCATAATGAATGCGTTCAGTAGGGTCGAAAATACCATCATTGTTAAAGTCAATCCAGGCTGCAAATTTTCCAATGGGACCTGACGGATAATCTGATGACATGGAGATCGGATAGTGTTGGCCTAAATTCAGATTTGTAGAGAATATCGAGTCGGGGTATAAAACATAACCGGAATTATTCACTCCTGAGTAGGTATTTACCATCGTATGTAAGGCAAAATTATCCAGGAAAACATCCTGGGTTGTAAAGTACGGAACACAATAATTTTGAGCGAATGATGCAAGACAGCTAAAGAGCATAATGCTGGAAACAAGAGGAATAATTTTATTCATATTATCCGTGCTGAGTTTGTTTATAAAATATCGCCTATTGGCAGAAATTTTATTTTGATGCTTTTTTTCCAATTTTCATTTCAGCTAAAATTCGATTTAGGGCACCATACGTCGCATCTCTTATTGTCATCGCTGGTTTGGGAAATTTCCAATATGAATTTCCTATATTGGTATTATGCATGGATTTTATAATGAGATTGCCATCCTTATCGTACAATTCCATTAAAATTGATGTATCAAGGTATCCATAAGGTAATTCTTCAGTGAATTTAAGTGTTGAATAAAAAACAGCATCAATATTATTTAATCTGCAAAGTTCCCTGATTTCATCTGCAGTCGGAGGTTTGCAACAAAAATGTTCTGACAGGTACCTGACCTGAAGTTCATTATACAAATGCAAGGTACTGTCAATTGTGTGCCGAAAGACATTATTTGTGTTCGGATAAATCTTTGATAAAACCGAATCACATCTTAATTCCAAAAACCCGATTCTTTGACCATTAATAGAGACATGGGAATTTGATTTATATAGAGTCCTCGTTCCAAGTTTGGAACAACTATACAGTAAAATGGAAAACATGAGAATTATTGAAATTTGTTTCATAGCACAATTTAAAATGGCTGCCATACGCCTGCTTGCAGGCAGTGCGAGTTTTACTTGTTTTATGTTTGCTTTTCCGTTATCATATATGGGTTTGGTAAATGCCAGCCTCAGGAAACCGACCGGATTGCCTGGCTGACAGCTTATTGCAGTAGTAATTAAAATTCATAACCAACTATTGCATTTACAGTAAAGGTGCTAACTGATACTGTTTCATCATGCTCTTGATGATCGACTATCTTGTTCAAATTTAAATAATAATCAAAAGCAATTCCGAATTGAATCTTTTTAACCTTGAAAATCATACCACCACCTGCTAAGACTCCATAAAGTATTTTATTTACATCAGGGTTAGTATTAAACAAATCACTGACATGACTGTATGACAACAGGTAATCTACCCTTGGACCAACATTGATGTATGGTTCAAAAATCTCTTTTATAGGGATTTTAAGTTTAACTGAAGTATTTATTGTCAGGAAATTCAATTTAACCAAAATATTATTTATTTGATACGGAGACCCATATGTTGCTATTTCTTCTTTACCACCACCTTGAACAAAGCCGACCCCGGAATTTAGATTAAAATACCTGAAGTTTAGATAGTCAACATTTGCTATTGCATTAAATCCAACAACAGTATTCTCACCGGTGACCAGACATGCCCCGGGCGTCGCTTTGGATGTCAATTTTGAAAAGGAGGGCCCAAATTTCAAGGATAATGTCTGTCCGTCGACTGATGATACAATTACGATTAATAAGAAAAATGCGAGACGTGTTTTCATGTTAATAATTTAGATTATACTGTCAAAGTTCCCGGGCCAGGCGAAGTGGGTTTTATGGTGGGCCAGGTGTGACTGAAAAACCCAACTTGCTTATCCCGTGTCAGATGGTATTAATTCTGCTCAATAATATATAGTCCATTTGTTAGCAACCGTAACTATTTATTCCCTGAATGGTTCTTCAGCAATAATAGTTTTGTCTATATTCTTGATATTTAATGTATACCGATCAATTGAAATTCGGAAGAGATTTGTCAAATACATTTTTTTATTGATTTCTTTCCAACCAAATCCACATATTACTTTAATATTAGAATCAGTAGTGTTATATGTTTTGTATTTCAAAATTTTCGAGGTGTCTACAAAATCTAATCGTTTAATCTTTTGAATTAATAACTTGTCTATCTGATAAATACTGTCAATTTTAGCATGAACATTTTCAAAGATGCAAGAACCATACTTTTTCAAAATTTCTTTTCTCATTAAATCATTATAACATTCTGTTCCACTGTCAACCGAACACCCAACTCCAGATTTCATTCCAATATTGTAATCATTTTTCAAAATTGACCAGAAATAATCATCGGTTTCTTTTGGTATTCCAACTCTTATCAACATGAGTTGAAAATTTGTATCGTGTTTAAATTCAGCTTCAGCCCATTTACGATCTCTTACAGATACTGTGATTCCATTCATTTTCTTATCAGTTTGTTTACAACCGGATAGAATCATGAGTATCAAAAACATGTAGATTAAAGTCTTCATTTTATTATTGCTAACGTCTCCCTTGCCGCCACATGGAACTTAGCAGAACCACATAGGGTATATCAAACATAATCAATATTTCAACATAGCAAGCCCGAAATGCGAAAAGAATTATTTCACAAATCATGAATCATGTCACAAATCCAGGTTATCAAGAGGGTTTTGCAACTGGGCAAGTCCTTTCGTGGTGATATGGGTATAAATCTGCGTCGTTTTTGGGATCAGTGTGACCGGGCAACTTCTGGATGTAAGGAGACCAATGGAAAAAATCAGGTGGCAAATCCGGTGGCACCAAAATAAAATCCGAATTCATTTATTTTTCCAGTGATTACTGACGAACATCAAGCCACTGAACAAACAAGGGCATTTCATGGGGTTGTGAACCACGCCCTAAAGAGATGGGCAAAAAAGCTGGGGATCGACAATACTTTATCTTTCAACACAGCCCGTCATACATGGGCTACCATGGGCAGGGATGCAAACCTTCCAGTAGCAGTTATTTCCGAAGGCCTTGGCCATGCTGATATCCCCACAACACAAATCTACATTGACGATTTTGATAACAATGTAATCGATGCTGCCAGTGCTCTTGTGAAGTTCTGATGGGTAATTTCCACGGTAGTGGAGCCAGCCGACCATTTTTAACTCTGAAAGGGAACCAGAATGGAAATTCAGATTGAATTTCATTCTACCTCCCACAAAAAAGATGAACAATCTCATCATGTTCCCAATTAAACTTGGATATTGTTACCCAATTAGATAACTTTGTGGTATAAATGAGAAATTTTTCAAATACCTTGAAGGACCTGATGGTTTTTTTGAGATAAAAATCAAAGTTGGCAGCGCTATTTATCGAATTTTCTGCTTCTTCGACAACGGAAATTTGATAATCCTGCTTTACGGTGTTAAAAAAAAGAGTGAAAGAACCCCGAAAAATGAAATTGCAAAAGCAGAACGTTTGAAAAAGAAATATGATGAAGAGCAATCAATCAAATAATCTTGCTTCTTGGGACGTTCATTTGGATAAAAAATACGGTAAAGCGGGCACCCCCACCGGGGATAAATATGAAGAAGAATTCGAAAATTTCAAAATTGGGGTGCTTATCCAGGAAGCCAGGAAGCAGCAGAACCTCACCCAGGAAGAACTTGCTGCAAAATGCGGAACAACTAAAAACTACATTTCCAGAATAGAGAATAATGCCAGTGATATCCGGCTTTCAACACTCACGAGAATAGTTCGTGAAGGACTTGGCTGCCACCTGAAACTTAGTCTTGAACAATAGAAAGAACATTGACGGCTGAATGTAAATAAAACGAACAACCATGTTTATAAAAGCAATTGAAACCGCAGACCAATTCACAAAACCAATTCATACCATCATGAGAACTTATGGTGGGCTGGTTTTACCGGGAACCTCCACCTTGTTTTTCGTGAATGAAGATGGGGTCGCCATTACGTGTAAACATGTTTTAAATATAATAACTCAAGCTGACCCCATTAATATCCATTTTCGGAATTTCAAATCGGAAAGGGAGAGGCTGCCTAATGATGAAGACTTTACAAAAAAATTATCGGAGTTGGAAGCGAAATATCATTTTCAAAAGGAAACAACCATCCAGGTTAAAAATAATTTTGTCAACTCGTTCGACTCATTCATAGGCATCAAATCCTATGCACACCCAACCCTTGATTTAGCCATAGTGCAATTTGAAGGTTTTAAACAAAAACTTTACACTTCTCATGCTACTTTTGTAAAAGACTCTTCTAAAATACAGCAGGGCAAATCGTTATGCAGGCTTGGCTATCCTTTTCCTGAGTTCAACAATTTTAAGCTTAATCCTGCAACGGATGACATTGAATGGACAAAAACCGGGAATGCCAGTTCGCCAAGATTTCCGTTGGACGGAATCATTACAAGATTCGGAGGCGACGGCAGCCAGGTTATCTCCATAGAAATGAGCACCCCGGGATTACGCGGACAAAGCGGAGGACCATTATTTGATGCCGACGGGATTGTATATGGTATGCAGTATATGACCAGTCATTTGCATTTAGGTTTCGATATAATAAACAAGGAGATGATCATCGAAGGAAAAAAAATGCAAATCTCAAACTATCCTTTTTTGCATGTCGGACATTGCATTCATGTTGACAGAATAAAAGAATTTTTGGTGCTTCACAAAATCAAGTTTTACGAAGAATCATATAATAAAAGTAAGTAACCTGGAGACAGGCCATAATCATCAGTTTATCGCAACAATGATAATTAATCGGAATAAAAAAATTAAGGCCCAGTTACTCCAAGGATTTGGCAACCTTAAAGATGATTCTTTCGATTTTGAACAAATCGCGAGATATTTTTTGAAGAAAGATCATTCAAATGCTTTTCAGATATTATCTGATAAAACTTGTAATGATCTGGATTTTAATGAACTATTTTGTTTTATTGACCGAACAGATTCAAAAATCGGCCAACAATTCCTTTATAACAAAATGCGGATTATTTCCTCTGCATCATCAGAAGATGATGGCAGCGAGCAGCTCATTGAGGAATTCACAATTAATCCTGAGCTGCGGGTTAAGGTTCAGTATATGTTGTCCAAATTGAATAACCCGGAAGCGTTTTACATACCTGCATTATTTCAGGATGAACATTTAAAACCGCCGAAATGGTTTTTTGTCATCAAGCTTTTATCGCTAACCAGCTTGTTATCATTGATCCTGTTGTTTATTAATCCAATGTTCTTACTCGTTTCACTTGGTCTATTTCTTATCAATCTGGGACTTCATTATTGGAACAAACGTAATCTTTATCAATACCTAGAGTCTGTACCTCAATTATTAAAATTGAATGGTGTTGCCAGGGAGTTATTCAGGTACGAATCCCTAAAAGCTGTTAATCCTGGCCTTCAGGAATCAATTGGTATTATTGATAAATTAAGGAACCGCATGTCGTACTTTAATTTAGAGGCAAAATTGCAAGGTGATATCCAAATCATTTTCTGGACCATTCTGGAGCTTGTTAAAATTCTTTTTCTTCTTGAACCACTATTGCTGTTTGGCGTTTTAAGGCAACTTGATATTAAAAGAAAAGAGATAGAGGAGATTTTTATTTTTGTTGGAAAAATCGATTCGTTCATTTCAATTGCTGCATTAAGAAAAGGACTCGGCAAATATTGTATTCCCAACGTTATTCCGGAACCAAAAGTTCTCATTGCAAAAGAAGTTTATCATCCTCTGATTATTGATTGTGTTAAAAACAGTATACAGGTCAATAAGAAATCGATTCTGCTTACCGGTTCAAATATGTCAGGTAAAACTTCATTCATCCGAACCATTGGACTGAATGTAATCACTGGTTTAACTATAAATACTTGTTTCGCAGATGAATTTACCATGTCGGGAATGCGTGTATTTTCAGCTATAAGGATCAGCGATGATTTGATGAATGATAAAAGTTACTATTTTGAGGAGGTATTGACAATTAAAGAAATGATCGAGATGAGTGGTGACGGAAAACCAAATTTATTTCTATTGGACGAAATATATAAAGGGACCAATACCATAGAGCGGATTTCAGCCGGGAAGGCTGTTCTCTCTTTTTTAACACATGCCGACAACATCGTTTTTGTTTCAACACACGATATTGAATTGGCCGAATTATTAAAGGATGAATATGAATTGTATCATTTCAGCGAAAAGGTGGACCAGAAAACGGTTGATTTTGACTACAAGTTAAAGGACGGAAAACTAAAAAACAGGAATGCTATCAGGATACTTCAAATAAACGATTATCCGGAGCAAATAATTCAGGAAGCAATTGCATTATCGAAAGAGTTAGATAAAAATGTAGCCTATCTGAGTTAAAAAATAAAATCATGAAACAGTGTATTGTCCATTATCGCTTCTATCTTCTTCCTTTCAAAGGATCTGAATCACAAAACTTCGCCAAGTGCAATATATTATCCTGACCATATTATGGATTTCCTATTGCACACTGCACAGTGCAATGATCACACCGAGATTCACCAATTTTCTCAGGAGAAAGCTGGAGGAATCATTTAAATACTACAGGCTGTTCTATAACGTCGTTGCCCTGGCTTTACTGATTCCGGTCGTGTTATACAGCTATTCGATCCGGCAAACACCATTCTTTACATGGGAAGGTTATCTCCTACCGGTTCGGTTCCTATTGCTGGCGGCAGGTTTGTTTTTATTCTACGCTGGTGCCCGGCAATATGATATGTCAACCTTCTTAGGGTTGAAACAGATTAATGAATCAATAACCCACAACCTCATTAACAAAAGCGGCCAACTCAATTCAAGCGGGATACTGGGTGTAGTAAGGCATCCTTTTTATGCAGCCACTTTCCCGTTAATCTGGGCAACAAACCTGGATGTTACTTTTTTAATTGTTAACTGCATCCTGAGCATCTATGTAATCATTGGCACCTTTCTCGAAGAAAAAAAACTTGTTCAGGAGTTCGGAGATGAATACAGGGCATACCAGGATAGAGTTTCGATGCTTTTTCCCCTGAAATGGATTCTTGATAATTTGAATCCCGGGAAAGCTCACTGACACCCTCCCCTACACAATATTCACCTGGCATCAGTTCGCATCATCCTTGATTCCCCAGCTGAGCGTATTTCATAATGACCTCCATATCGAAAATCCAGGTTGGTATCTGGAAAGAAAAATAATATTATGGCTCTTTAGCAAATATTTGTTAATTTTATAACAAATCAACAGCCATTAAATTCAGGCAATATGAAAAAACTATCAGCCTTGTTCATCGTGGGTATTATTCTTCCTATGATGCTTGTTTCTTTCAAACCAGAGAAACCTTCAAAACCAGAGACGGCCCAATACGTCGTGATCGCCTGGAATGACCTCGGTATGCACTGTGCAAACCTTGACTTTACCAATATGTGTATTCTGCCGCCTTACAATAACCAGAAAGTTCATATCATCCAGAAAGGCAGTTCAACGGCGCTGCCTGTGGTTATGCCTCATTCGAGCGGGCTGTATGTGACTTATGAAATTCCCGGAAATACCTATTCCGTTGGTAAAACCAATTTCTGGACCTATTCCCAGCATTTATTCGGGGTCACCCTCGCACCAAATGTCGGTCTTGCAGGTTTTGGTTTAACCGGTACGATGCTGAATGCAGATACCATTAATTACCATTATGCAACAGGCATACCTATTACAGCATACCCTGACGCCGCACTTACAACTTCCACGCCTTACCAGCTCACCCTTATAAAAGCATTTAATTCAGGCGGCTCGCAGGTTGGGTCTACCCAAAGTGTAATTCCCATTTCTCATGAGATCAATTGTGTAAGTTCAGGGTGTCATGCCAGCGAAATGGCAATTTTACAGGCACATGAGCAGGTTTCCGGCTTCAATATCGCCAACAAACCAATCCTTTGCGCAAACTGTCATTCAGATAATGCTCTTGGAATGCCCGGAACAGCTGGGACTCCTCCTTTTTCACAGGCGGTTCATCAAAAACATGGTGGTTTTATTAATACCGGGACCATCGCTGACTGCTACAAATGCCATCCCGGGCCAAATACCCAGTGCTGGCGTGATACCATGCACAGTTCTGGCGGCGTCGTGAACAAATGCCAGGATTGCCATGGCAGTGTTTCCAATGTAGGAAATACCATTGAAAATGGCAGAAACCCATGGCTGCAAGAGCCATCCTGCGGTGCATCCAATTGCCATGGTCCTAATTATGCGGAAGAGCCGGGCTTACTGTTTCGTCAATCCAAAGGGCACGGAGGCCTTTTTTGCAGCACTTGTCATAGTTCTCCCCATGCCATATTGCCCTCATCAAGGCCCGAGGACAATGTGCAGAATATTGCACTCCAGGGCTTTTCAGGAACTCTGAAAACCTGCACAGTTTGTCATGGCTATACTCCTGCCGGTCCAGGCCCCCATGGTTACAATCCTTTGGGAATTAAACCTGTAAACGGAAATATCCCTGCAAAAAATCAGTTGCTGCAAAACTATCCTAATCCCAGTACTTTTATGACCAACATCCCTTTTCACATCAGTAAAGCGGGAAAGGTTAAAATTGAAATCCTGGATTTGAATGGCAAAAATATCACTACCCTTATCAATAACAATTTACAACCGGGTGAATACAAAGAAGAATTTTATACCAGCAAGGTAACTTCCGGAACTTACATTTGCACCATGAATATTGATGGTAAAACTGATTTCATAAAAATTATCGTAATGAAATAATTGCGCTGTAGATGGAGAATAAAAGAGTGCGGGGCATTACTGCACTTTTTTATTTTAAATCGTTTAAATATCACTAATTGATTTTTATTACTACCTTTGCTGCCATAAAAATGGTGCATTATGTGGATAGCAATTATTGTAGTTGTAGTTTTGGCCGGTCTGGCAGGCTTGATAATCCTGAATGCCAGGAAACAGATCAAGAATCTGAAAGATGTCAAAGACAGTGAGAAGGTTAAAATCCTGACCGATTCAAATTTTCAGAATAAAATCAAAACAAGCGCTGTATTGGTAGATTTTTGGGCTTCATGGTGCGTCCCCTGTAAAATGATGATACCCGTGCTGAATGAGGTGGCCGAGGGGGCGAACGGCAAATATACCATTGCCAAAGTCAATGTTGACGAGCAAAAGGCCATAGCTGCCAAATTTGCAATCCGCAGCATCCCGACTATGATCATGTTTCAGAACGATCGGGAAGTTAAACGGATTACAGGTGTTAAAACAAAGGATTATTTATTGAAAGAGTTGGACCGCAGAATTAGTCTATAAGCCATATGTTAAAAATAAAATTTATCCTTATTGTCCTGGTTTTTGCTACTGGCTTAGCCAATGGATTTTCCCAACTGAAATCAACCACTTTGAAG
>CAIKNA010000025.1 GCA_903828645.1 uncultured Bacteroidales bacterium | reverse complement strand
TCAACCATCGATTTTTGTCCCTCGCGAAGCCATACACGCGGATCGTAGAATTTTTTGTTCGGTTTATCATCCCCTTCGGGGTTTCCGATCTGGCCCTGTAAAAAGCCTTCATTCTTTTTGTAGAAGTTCAGGATTCCGTCCCAGAAAGCCCATTGGGTATCGGT
The DNA here is from genome assembly GCA_903828645.1 of uncultured Bacteroidales bacterium. GTDB lineage: Bacteria > Bacteroidota > Bacteroidia > Bacteroidales > FEN-979 > CAIVAT01. Next base: position 5,131 of record CAIKNA010000025.1, on the reverse strand, counting down.
GTCAATGTTCATCTTCACCACGCCATAACCCAGGGCTTCGGCAATTTTTTCAGGTTCGGAACCCGATCCGCCATGGAATACAAAATTGACCGGATTTGGGCCGGTGTTGAATTTCTCCCGGATATAGACCTGGGAGTTATGCAGGATTTTTGGTTCAAGTTTTACATTGCCGGGCTTATAAACCCCGTGCACGTTGCCAAATGATGCCGCGATGGTGAAATTGGGGCTCACACTCAGCAGCGACTCATAGGCCAGTGCCACATGCTCCGGCTGGGTATAGAGGCGGGAACTGTCTATGCCTGTATTGTCCACCCCGTCTTCTTCGCCGCCGGTCACGCCAAGCTCAATTTCAAGGGTCATTCCCATTTTGCTCATGCGCTCAAGGTAACGCTTGCAGATTTCGATGTTCTCTTCAAGGGGTTCGACCGAAAGATCAAGCATGTGCGAACTGAACAGCGGTTTCCCGTATTTTGCGAAATGCTTTTCCCCGGCCCCAAGCAAGCCGTCGATCCATGGCAACAGTTTTTTCGCAGCATGGTCGGTATGGATGATTACCGGGATGCCATACAATTCTGCAATTTCATGAAGGTGTTGCGCACCTGCAATGCTTCCTTTGATGGCGATGGATTCATTTTCGTTCTTCAGGCTTTTCCCGGCGAAGAAAATTCCGCCGCCATTTGAAAATTGAATGATAACCGGTGAATTTACGGCTTTGGCAGCCTCCATAACGGCATTGGCTGAGTCAGATCCGACCACGTTCACGGCCGGGAGTGCGAATTTCTGCTCCTTTGCAATACGGAATATCTCCTGTACTGCGGCTCCTGTTGCGACACCCGGTGCAACGGTATCTTTGATTTTTTGTGACATACTTCAATGTTTTTATATGTTTTCTGAAGGCAAAGATACCATATTTCGTTATTTGATCTGCCGCGATGAACAAGAGCCGGGGTAATTTTATATCTTTGCACCCAGATTGGCTCCGTAGTTCAATTGGATAGAATGGCAGATTCCGGTTCTGTTGGTTGGGGGTTCGAGTCCCTTCGGAGTCACAGATAACTTTATACTCCGCATAGTTTCAAATAATTATGCGGGGTTTTTTGTTGAACTGAAGCAAATGGAGAATATGAAGACTATCTACGCAGGGTAAACAATTTTTGAATGGCAGCTTTTTTTATATCCAGCAATGTAATTCCTGCATTCCTGATATCATCGAAGGTATCGATGCGGATATTTTGTTGTTGTGCTGCCTCCCGGGCAAGTTCCAGGTTTTTAACCGCATTCTCATGATCATCTTTTATAACGGCAGCAGCAGCAAGTCCAAGCCATGCATCGATGTTGTTGTAATCGATCCGGAGGCAATGCCGGAAGGTGGCCATGGCCTTGTCAGGATCTCCTTTTTCCAGTTCACAATTTCCCATGATGGCATATAAGTCGGAGCGATACTGGTCAATTTTCAACCCTTTTTCAGCCAGGAGCATGCAAGTATCCAGCTTTTTCTGCTCCATCAGCAGGATACACAATCCCGCATAAGCTGAAACCCTTATTGAATCCTGTACAATTACCCTCCTGAAATCAATTATGGCCCTGTCCGCCTGGCCCATGTTGCCATATGTGACTCCACGGTTAAACAGGGCCTTCGTATTTTTCGGGTTTATCTCAAGCGCTTTTGTAAAATCGGCGACCGCATTTTCCTGCTGGCCGGTAAACCCGTAAACAATCCCCCGGTCGGCATAAACTTCAGCGGATACAGGCCCGATTGAAATGGCCCTGGTATAATCTTTAATGGCATTTTCCCAATCATGCCTGACGGTATAGGCAACACCCCGGTTCACATAGGGTTCCATGTTCCTGTCGGGATATTGGCTGATCACATCACTCCATAATGACACTTCATCCTTCCAAACATTGGAGCGGGAGAATGTCCCTGCCACGCCCGTCACTGTAATGACCGCAAGTGTGATCAATATCCAGACCCTTTTTTCAGAATACTTTTTGGCAACCTCCCCGATAAACCATAACGTAATGAAAATCAATCCAAAATAGGGTATATATGTATAACGGTCGGCAAAAAAACCATTTCCAACCGCGAAGATCTGCAGCAGGAAAAATATATTAAAGAAGAAGAACAGGATTCCGAAGGTGATGGTGCGCGTTTTACGGAGGGACCAGCCAACAATAAATATTAGGACAACGATCAATGACGGGTTTAGAAACCGGATCCAGATCATGGTCCAGCCTGTCATGATGGGATACGGATACATTGCGCACAGGGAAACAGGAACAAAGAATTTAAAAATGTACCCGGTGAATGCGTAGAGACCATATAACAACCTTGAGGAGAAACTTAGCAGCCGGTCGGTTTTTAACAATTCGGGGGTGTGAAGCCCCACCCGGTAGATAATGTAAATTCCAAGCATTCCGAAAAACAGGGATAACAGGAAAAAGGGTATCTTTTCGGTCAGTAATTTCATGTTCAACGGCCTTCTCATTAAAAAATCGATCAGCAGCAGGCTCAAAGGCAGGGTAACAGCTTCAATTTTTGACAGCAACGATCCGACAAACAGAAGAATACCGTAAACAAGGAACTTTTGTTTTTGCGGAGATTCTGCCACATAACGGATATAGGCTATGATTGAGGCAAAATAAAAAAAACCATAGAGTACATCCTTCCTTTCCGTAATCCAGGCAACGGATTCAACGCGCATGGGATGAATGGCAAAAAGAACAGCACCGAATGCAGCAAAAACCAACTCCAGCTTCAGAAGTCGTAAAATCTTAAAAACAAGCAATGTACAAAGTAAATGGAGGATCAGGTTTGTCGCATGGAACGGGATGGGGTTATCTCCGAAAAGCTTGTATTCGATGGCGAATGTAAGCAAGGGCAGCGGTGCATAGGTGCCATTCACCGGCCTTGTAAACATCTTTATCACATGTTCCCCGTTCAATTCCTTAATGACCTGATTGCCCGTCACATACTTCTCGTCATCCCAGGTTGACAGGAACCCTCCTTTAAGCGAAGGAAAAAAAGAGATGAAGGTAATGGCGATGATCACCAGTGAATATTGAAATATTTTGGAGGACAGAAGCTGGCTCGCGAGCCCTTGAAGGGACTGAACCTGCAGCGTGGGTTTTTCGGGTTGAATCTTTACCTGTACTGCCTTTGGGCTGCTTTTGGACATTATTAGCAGAATAAAAAATTGAAAGAAAAAAGTAAAAATACAAAAAGAAGTTCATTTGTCACCAAGAAACCCCATTCCAACATTATAATCCATGATATCCACTTGAACACTTCCAGATTTCGCCAACGATTTCAACTGCTCTATGCGGCTGAATGACTCAGACAGTAATGTCTTCAACACCAGTTTCAACCCTGGCATCAAGAAAGGCATCGATTTTTTCAGATCTTCATTCGATGCAAGCATCGCTGATGTTGAAGGCAAAATCAAGTTCTGAATCTTCCGTCAAATCTGAGATTCCGGCGTTCAGGCTTAGGCCTGAACGCTTTTTTTATGGTCGTAAAACTCACAAAAAGCAATAATTAAATCTGCGAAGAAAGCTACCTGAGTTTTTCCACGACAGCTACTTTTAAAGTGGGAAAGAGCTATTTCTGATTTGGCGTCAAATCTTTGGTTTTGAGGCTAGATTGTATCAATGAATAAATAAAAAAGGTAGGTTTTGTAAATAATTTAATTTTGTACTTTCCTACACGGTGCTGTCAAAGAATTTATTAATCTCCCAAAAATGAAAAATTATTTTATTGCAATACTGCTCCTGGCAAATACTTATACCAGTTATTCCCAAGCTGATGTAAAAACCAAGAACAACCTGAAACAATTATTTGCTCCAGCCAAACAGGATACCGGCCGGGTACTGCTGCTGATTGTGAATTCAAAGAAATATATGGATTCTAAACCGGATACAGCCCTGCTGCTAGCACAGCTGGGCTATAAATCGGCAAAGCAGATAAAATTTGTCAGGGGTGAAGCCTTAAGTTTAAAAGCAATAGGCGCCGTTTATGGTGTGACCGGCAATTACCCAAAAGGATTGGAAACGCTTCTACACTCCTTAATGATCAGTGAAAGCATAAACGACAAACAGGGGATGATGGTTTGTCTTGTAACGATTGGGGTTAACTATAGCCACCAGCATGACTATAAGCAAAGTCTTGTCTATTTCTATAAAGCAAAAAAAATCGCTGACGACATACATGACAATAGATATCTGTTAATTTCCCTGTTGGATATTGGCGACAGCTATGAAAATTTGAACCGGCTGGATTCAGCTCTTTTTGTTACCCGGCAGTGTTATGAAATTGCGAATCGTTTCAACAATATCCCAATGAGGGGCATCGCACTGAACAACCTGGGCAATATTCATGCAAAAATGGGGAAGGATGAAATGTCAATGGAATATTATCGTCAAAGCATCCCTGATCTGGTCTCAGACAATGATGATGAGGTTATCTGTGAAGCCACCCTGGGGATGGCAAACCTTTTTATGAAAACAGGGCAGCAGGATTCCGCACTCTTGTATGCTCAAAAATCACTGACCTTGGCACAGCAGGATGGATTTACACAACGTGTGCTGAATGCCGGCAACTTCCTGTCTGTCTATTACGAAAAATTACACCTGATTGAACAAGCATATGCTTTCCAGAAGATTACCATTGCGGCCAAAGACTCCCTGTTTAGCCAGGAAAAGGTAAGGGAATTGCAAAACCTGAGTTTCGCCGAACAAATACGCCAACAGGAAATCACAGGTGCGAAAGCAGAAGCAATCGAAGCAAGAAAAAAGAACATTCAAATGGCTGCTATTGGCGCCTTCATACCGGTTTTTCTGGGAACTGTGTTATTGCTGAGAAGAAGAAAAACAAAACCCAGAACCCTTGCTTTCATGGGCTTACTAGGACTGCTCATGATGTTCGAATTTATCACCATGCTTATACACTCCTACATTGAAGAATGGACACACCATACTCCGGTATTTATGCTTTTAATATAAACTTTAAATCCACCACCTTTGGTGGTGGTTATGCATAAATGGCTATGCCTGAAAATTACTAATTTCGTGGCATGAGCGAGTATAAAAAGATAAGTCATGTCATATATCGATGTACTTATCATATTGTTTG
>CAIKNA010000024.1 GCA_903828645.1 uncultured Bacteroidales bacterium | reverse complement strand
CGACGAAATTGGTTTCAGGGTTTACCGTTCAACGGATAACATCACTTTTACAAAAATCGGCAGCGACATCGCCTCAACCTCCGTTGCAGGGACTGGAACAGCCTACAGCCAGGCCCAGACAGGGCTTGTACCGGGAACAACCTATTATTACAGGATCGTAGCCTTTGCTGATTACGAAACATCTCCTCTTACAGGCACCCAGGCCACTCTTCCCGCCCTGTTGATAAACTCCATTGCCGATGGCGCATGGAGCGCGACTACCACATGGTCGACCGGTACCGTACCAACCGCCGGCGATTTTGTAACCATTCAGAATAACGTCAACGTGGATGTTGCCACAGCAGCCTGTTATAAACTGACAATCAATTCAGGCAAAACATTATCCTGTACCACGGGTACAACCTCGGTGCTCACCGTTGGAAGCGATCTTACCAACAACGGAACACTTAATTTCTGGGTCAGCGCAACCCAGCTTGCCGGGTTGACCTTCATCGAGCCCAACAACAACACCTTTTCCGGAACAGGTACGACGAACATCAACACCCTGGTCATCAACAAGGGTACTACAAACGCTTCAACTCTCGAGTTGAACCTGCCGAATTTTTCGGTCAAAGGGTTAAGTTCCGCGGCTGTCGGATTCCTTACACTTACCAAGGGAACGCTGAAGGTATCGGGCACCAACACCTTTAACGGTGCGGTATTTACTACAACAGGTTACTCCATCGTTGCCGCCGCCGGATTCTGGTTAAACAACCCGAATTTCACGGTAAACGGACAGGGAGGGTCTCCCACGCTGGCAGGAATGCTGCGGATTACCCAGGGTACTTTCAATGTAGGAACTGCCAGCGGAAACTCAATGGGCTTCAGCACAGGAGCAAATGTAATCATTGAAGGCGGGGCTGTAAATGCAGCAGGCAGATTTGGCGTTGCAAGCGCAACCAATTCGATCACCTACAACCAGAGCGGTGGAACGGTAACTGTTTGCAGGGTAGCCAATACCAGTGCATCCCTCTACAGTTTCGATTTGGGAACTTCGCTTACTTCATCGATCATCTGGACTGCCGGTAACGTTGTTTTACAGAAAGCAGCTTCCGGTACAACCCATCGCGATTACAGGAACCAGGCCGGCGATGGAAATCTCGGCGGAGGTACTTTGCAAATCGGAAATGCCTCCTCCGGGGCAGCAGGGGCATTCAATATTTTTGCGGTCGTTCCAAACCTGGTCATCGATCCCACTTATGCACACACAGTAACCTTTTTAGTAAGTACAACTAATTATTACAGCAATACCAATGATATTACAATCGGTACAGGTACGAAACTGATTTTACCGAACGACCTTTTCCTGTTCTTTGGTACCACGCTCACCAATAACGGCACATTAGTAGATACAGCGTCAGCCGGTCGTTTGTACTTTTCGAGTACTGTAGCACAAACCTATACCGGAACAGGAGTTGTAACAGCTCCTTTAACAAGCCTGGATATCGATACCGATATTGGTGTAGCATTCACTTCGACCAACACTGTGCCTGTTGGACGCATCGATCTCTTCGGTGGAAATATCACCGGCAGCAACAAACTGACACTTGGCAACGGCGCGGCTACCACGGGTGTTGTTCAGATTGGCAATGCCTCGCAACCACCTTCAGCCGGCGGTACGTTCGATCTGCCTCTGAACTTTAACCTTGGCACCGGCGGTGAGGTTATCTATTACAGCAACACCGTCCCATCCCTTACAACAGGCTATGAAGTCAATCCCGCACGTGTGCTTACTTACCTGGGATGCGGCGACTCGCTTAAAACCCTGACCATCGCAGGTGGTCCCCTTTCAACGGGAACCCTGGCGCTTACCAACGGCATCCTCAACTCTACCGCTGCCAATCTCCTGACGGTTACCGGGACCACACCTGCCTCTATTTCCGGCGGCAGTGCAAATTCGTATGTTAACGGACCCCTTGCCATTACCCTTCCGGCAAGTTTAGCTACGGGAACCACCTATAAATTCCCGGTAGGAAAAAGCGCCTATAAACCACTGGAACTGGTGAATCCCATTACGAGTGCCGGCGGAACAGCAGTTGTCCAGTCAGAAGTATTTGACGCGAATTGCGGCGGAACTCCCGGAACGGGCCTTGGCCTTTTAAGTACCAACAGGTATTGGAAGTCCTCTGTTATTTCCGGTGCAGGAACCATTACGGGTACCGCGGTAAGGCTTACCGAATCGGGGTTGACAGTTGCCAACGCCATGGGAAAATCGGGATCGGTCAATGGCACTTACAACCTTGTCAGCTCATTGCCCCCGACTGCCACTACCATCATATCTGATAACATCACGAGCCTGGGCTATTTTGCCATTGGTACGCTGAGCGTAGCAGTATCGGGAACACTGCAGGGCACCGTTTACGATGGTGCATCAAACCCCCTTCCGGGAGCTACGGTAAGCTTTGGTGCCAATACTACAACCTCTGCTATCGATGGAACATACCAGTTTCTTAATGTGTTCAACGGAACCTATTCTGTAACTTGCAGCAAAGACGGGTATATCACATCAACCGATCCAAACGTTGTAATTGTTGCAACCCAGACAACCATCAAGAACTTCACCCTGAATTTCCAGCTGGATAAACCGGTAAACCTCCAGGGCGTTGTTCAGAACGTGACTACTGCCCATCTCACATGGCTTGCACCGGGATCGGACAGTTTCCAGGACGGCTTTGAAAATTATACCGACTTTTCAATCAACTTTCCGCCATGGATCACAACAGATGTTGACGGTGGGGCAACCTATGGGATAACCAACTATACCTGGCCCAATGCAGGTACACCCCAGGCATTTATAGTGTTTAATTCAAACACCACAACACCTGCCATGTCTTCCAACCTGGCCCATACAGGCAACAAGTTCGCTGCTTGTTTTGCTACTGTAACTGCATCAGCACCTAATAACGACTGGCTGATCAGTCCGTCGACTTACATCGTATCAGGTTCGGTGCTGAAATTCTGGGCACGGACGTACGATGACACTTATGGATTGGAAAGATTCAAAGTGGGTATTTCCACAACCGGAACTGCCACCACCGACTTCTCCATCATCACCGCCGGAAGTTATGTTGAAGCACCCCTTGCATGGACCCAATATACCTATGACCTCAGCGCTTACGTTGGCCAGAGTATTCATGTTGCGATCAATTGCGTTTCGAATGATGCGTTTATCTTCATGGTCGATGATTTCAGTATCGGAGTTCCGGCCAAGAGCTTTACCCGGGAAGAGAATCCTGTGGTTAATCCGTTCCAGGGAATGGAGCAGATGAGGGCTACCGGAAAATCATTGATGCGTAACGAAGCGGTTGCTTCAAACAGCTTAACACGTTGCAATGTCGTTCCTTCAAATAACTTACCGGGCAACAAACAGGGTGTGACAAATCAGGGAGTAAATAACAGCAACGCTCCGCTTGGACCATGGACGCTGACCGGCTACAATGTTTATCGCGACGGCAACAAGATCAGCGGCGCCACCCCGATAACAAACCTATATTATAATGACATGGGACTCGCGTCGGGTACCTATCATTATACTGTAACATCCGTTTATCCTCAGGGAGAATCTGCTGCAGCCGGCCCGGTTGATGTAACCATTTTTGCTCCGACACTTCTCACGGTAACTGGCATGGTAACTAACGTGACCCCTTGTGCCGGTGGTAACAATGGAGCGATTAGCACAACCGTTACGGGTGGTGTGTCTCCCTATGGTTATTACTGGAGCAACGGTGCAACCACCGCATCACTCACCGGCCTGTCGGCAGGGATCTATGCAGTGACTGTTACCGATGCATCATTTGTTACCACGACCGGCAGCTGGGTCGTTTCCCAGCCTGACAACATTTCGCTTTCTGCAATCGCCGTCAACACGAGTTGTTCAGCAACCAATGATGGCAGCATTGACCTCACGGTAGCAGGTGGAACTCCCGGTTACACCTATTTATGGAGTAACAGCGCCACTACCGAGGATATCAGTGGCCTCGCACCCGGATCTTACTCGGTTGTAGTTACCGATGCCAATGGTTGTCAGAAGTCAGGAAACTGGACAATTGATCAGCCAACAGCAATTTCCCTTTCTGCTACCACCGTCAGCGCGGCTTGTCCTGCTATCAGCAATGGCAGCATCGACCTCACGGCAGTCGGCGGAAATCCGGTTTATACTTATGTATGGAGCAACAGCGCCATCACGGAGGATATCAGTGGACTGGCAGCCGGTACTTATACCGTTGTCGTTACCGATTCACATGGTTGCCAGAAAACCGGCAACTGGACCGTCGGCGTAATCGACCCGGTATGCGACAACCTCACGGTGACGGGAACCGTATCTGGCACCGTTTGCTATAACGCACATAACACGATCACTGTTGCAGGCGGAACTTCAACATTCATCGTTTCAGCACCCAATGGCAACGCAACCTTCATCTCCAACCAGAACATCAAGTTTGAACCGGGAACTCACGTGGAGTACAACGCTTACATGCACGGTTACATCTCCAGTACGTTCTGCATCAATCCCAACGTACCGATCACTGCTGCAGCAAGCGGCCAGGATGAACCCCAGCTGAACCTGCAACATGCCTGGTTCACCCTTTACCCGAACCCGACCAGCGGCAACTTCACCCTCGTGCAAAAGGGCGAAAATGCTTACGGAAGCGTAAAAGTGGAGATCTACTCCATGAACGGGGAAAAGGTGATGACCGAGCAGATGATTGGCGAAAAAAGCCATGAATTCCACTTCTCCAGCATTCCCGTTGGCCTCTACTTTGTAAAAGTCGTTGCCGATGACTATGTGGAAACCATCAAACTGATCAAGACCAGGTAAGCGAAACGCTTACAGAACAACCTTAATTGGTATGTTAAATGCAAAAATCCCGTTACGACGGGATTTTTGCTTTTAAACAAAAGAATATGTTATATTTCTACCCTAACAAATATTTCAATATCTTTGCAACACAAACTCATAACCATGAAAAAAATCTCTTTCCTGTTATTGCTGATGGTATTCAGCCTCAGTTACTCATTCGGGCAGAACGACATTTCCGGACCAATTGTTCAGATGCCGGTTTACTTCGATGTTTCGCCACCCCTCAGGGATATGGTAAAACACCCTCCTCCCAAGGCCGAGACCTCCTGGAAGGATGGGATTGTAAAGAACAGGTTTAATATCTTTCCGCAGCCTAAGGAACTGACGCCCGGGGGGGTGAACGATCCATCGCTTCAAACCAAGATGGGTATGACCGCAAGCGATACCACCATCATGAACTTTGACGGGAATACAAACACAGAGGGATACTCACCCCCGGATACCCATGGGGATGTGGGGTTAAATCATTATTTCCAGGTTGTAAATTGCCACTATTCCATTTACAACAAAACCGGAACCAGGCTGCTTGGCCCCTTGGCCAATAGTTCTGTCTTTTCAGGCCTTCCCAATAATTCAAACGACGGCGATGCGGTTGTGCTGTACGATGAACAGGCCGACCGCTGGCTGTTTTCCCAATTTTCCATGCCCGGTTATCCTGCCGGACCTTTTTTCCAGATGATCGCCATATCAACATCACCCGATCCAACCGGTACATGGTATCGTTACCAGTACCAGTTTACCAACATGCCCGATTATCCGAAATTCGCGGTCTGGCCTGACGGATATTATATGACGATGCACCAGTTTACTCCAACTGCAGGAAATTTTGCAGGTTCGGGGGCAGTTGCCTATAACCGCACGCTGATGCTGGCCGGAAGTCCGGCAGCAACGATGATCATGTTTACGAAATCATCGTCAGACGAGGCATTCGGATGGCTCCCTTCCGATTGTGACGGGCCTTTCCCGACAGGCAATCCTCCCAATTATTATGTGTATGCGAAACATGCTTCATCCAACGATCACCTGGGTATGTATGAATTTCATGTAGATTGGACCACTACTGCCAATTCCACATTTGGAAATTATCTTTCAATTCCGGTGAACTCATTTACCAACAGTCTTTCGGGCGTTGCCCAGAAAGGTACCACGGTAACACTTGATGTTTTGAATGACCGCATGATGTACCGGTTGCAATACCGTACATTTGCCGACCATGCCGCAATGGTTTGCAATCACACGGTCGATGTTGCCGGGACCTCTACCGTTGCAGGAATCAGGTGGTATGAATTAAGAAAGTCGACCGGGGCGTGGTCAATATATCAAATGGGGACATATGCCCCTGCCGACAACAACAGCCGCTGGATGGGAAGCATTGCCATGGATTCGATCGGGAATATGGCACTGGGTTATTCTGTTTCCGGGTCCAACCTTTATCCGTCGATCAGGTATACAGGCCGGAAAAAAGATGATGCACTTGGTCAGATGACCCTCACCGAAAAAGGGATATACAACGGGGGAGGTTATCAATCAAGCACAGGCAAACGGTGGGGAGATTACAGCGCCATGAATTGTGACCCAAGCGCGAAAGCTACCTTCTGGTATACCCAGATGTATTATGCAACAACATCTTCGACCAGCTGGAAAACCCGCATCGCATCCTTCAGTTATGCAGTACCGCCATTGGTTACCACCCTGGCAGCGACAAACATATCTGTTGCAACCGCCACCATAAACGGATCGGTGACCCCAAATAACCTGGCAACCAACTATCATTTCGAGTGGGGAACATCTGTCAGTTACGGGAACAATACAAGTACTTTATCCGCCGGATCGGGAAATTCTGCTGTGGCGGTCAATGCGGCCCTCACCGGGTTGATTTCAGGAACCACCTATCATTGCAGGGTGGCTGCTACCAACAATGATGGAACATCTTACGGTAACGACATCTCCTTCACCCCGGGAGCTGCCATCGTCACCACAACGGCCGCTTCATCCGTTACCTCGAATTCTGCCATCTCGGGTGGAAATGTAGTCTCAGACGGGGGCTTGCCGGTTACCGTACGCGGGGTTTGCTGGGCGCTCATACCCAATCCGACGATATCGGGAAATCATACCAGCGATGGCACGGGCACGGGGAGCTATGCCAGTACCATCACCGGATTATTATCTGTATCCCTGTATCATGTAAGGGCTTATGCTACGAATGCCAGCGGTACCGTTTATGGAGATGATGTTACATTTACCACGACCTGCGGCGCCATAAGCAGTTTTCCCTGGAATGAAGGCTTTGAAGGGGGAGATTTGATCCCCAGCTGCTGGTCGCAGGAACAGGTGAACAGCTCCGGCCTGAACTGGAGTTTCCTTACCGGTAATGGCGGATCCAACCCGGCAACCGCCCATGGAGGTGTTTACAATGCATGCCTGGTGGATCTCAATGCGACCGATAACATAACACGGCTGATCACACCCAGGCTGAACCTGGCACTGGTCACCACCCCCCAGCTGAAATTCTGGCATACGCAGGAAGTATGGAATGGCAACCAGGATGTTCTGGAAGTATACTATAAAACCTCCCTGGGAGGAACCTGGACGCTGTTAGCCTCCTATACCGCGAGTGTCGCAGCGTGGACCCAGCGAACGATCAGTCTGCCAAACGTCTCCGGTGATTATTATATTGCTTTCCAGGGAAATGCAAAATATGGCCATGGAATTTGCATCGATGATGTCCAGGTTTCAAGTTCTTGTGCCAGGACTTCAACGGTAACCAATACCATTGCAGCCTCTTCAAATACGGTTTGCCTGGGTACCGGAGTCACCTTTACGGCCACTCCGACCTACGGGGGAACAGCACCTGCTTACCAGTGGAATTTGAACGGATCCCTTGTGCCGGGAGCGACCAATGCGACCTATGCATATGTTCCTGTCAACAATGACTTTGTAACCTGTACCGTTACCTCAAACGCCACCTGTGTTACAAATAATCCTGCCACTTCGAACTCAATTACCATAACGGTAAATCCGATTTTGCCGGTCAGCGTATCCATCGTCCCTTCTGCCACCCAGGTATGTGCGGGCACTTCGGTGACCTGCACCGCTACTCCGTCAAATGGAGGAACTACCCCGCTTTACCAGTGGAAGGTCAATGGCAACATTGTTGCCGGCGCAACCAATGCCACCTATGCTTTTATCCCTTCAGACGGAAATTCGGTTACATGCCTGATGACCTCCGGCGCAACGTGTACCACAGGCAACCCTGCCACTTCAAACACAGTGACCATGACGGTGAACCCGTTGCTGCCTGCAAGCGTTGCTATTGACGCATCTGCCAACCCGGTATGCGCCGGAACTTCGGTGACCTGCACCGCTACTCCGTCAAATGGCGGAACAGCCCCGGCCTACCAATGGAAAGTGAACGGAACAAATATAGCCGGAGCAACCAATGCCACCTATGCTTTTATCCCTTCAGACGGAAATTCAGTCACCTGCCAGCTGACTTCCAGCGAAACGTGTTCTACTGGCAATCCTGCCACTTCCAACACAGTGGCCATGACGGTGAGCCCGCTGCTGCCCGTGGGCATTTCGATAGCACCCTCGGCCAACCCTGTTGTTGCCGGCACAGCTGTTACCTTTACGGCCACAGGAGTCAATGGGGGCATATCGCCCGCCTACCAGTGGAATGTGAATGGAACCAACATCAGCGGCGAGACAAATTCAACCTATTCTTATACCCCCGCCAACAACGATGCCATCTTGTGCACGCTCACATCCGATGCCGTCTGCATCACCGGCAATCCGGCGAATTCCAATACGGTAAACATGGTCGTGAACCCCCTTGTTCCTGTAACCCAGGAAGTCCAGAACCTAACTGTTACAGATGCGCAGTGCTTTAATGCCGTGCAAACAATCATTGTGGCAGGAGGCGGGAATTTCTTCACGGTTGAAGCCGGCGGATCTGCAAAGATGATCGCGGGCCAGAACATTCTCTATTATCCCGGCACCGTGGTTAATGCAGGAGGGTACATGTGGGGATACATCGTTAATTCCGACGGGCCATGGTGCGCTACTTCCCCGACTATTGCAGTAACTGCGGGAACAGGAGATTCCCACCAGGTGACGGAAAAGACCAATTACAGAATTTATCCCAATCCGACCACCGGTGCGTTTATACTTGAATTTAAATCTTCCGGTAAAACAGATAATTATCTTGTTGAAATCTACGACATGAAAGGATTGAGGATTTCATCAGATGAATTGCGCGGGGAACAGAAACATGAATTTTCCTTATCCCAAAACCCCGTTGGCCTCTACTTCGTGAAAATAGTTGCAGATAATTATGTTGAAACCAT
>CAIKNA010000023.1 GCA_903828645.1 uncultured Bacteroidales bacterium | reverse complement strand
TTGACGCATTCGGGCCTGTCTGCCGTTTGAAAATGAAGGATACCCGGATCGGACATATTTACGGGGACGGGCTCTTTTTGGATACAGGCTCACCTCATTTTGTGAAGTTTGTGGAAGATGTTGCGGCAACGGATGTGTTCAGCAAAGGCAAAGCCCTGAGCCACGATTCCCGTTTTGCCCCCGGAGGCACCAACGTGGATTTTGCCGAGCAGCAGCACGATGGACTCTTCGTACGGTCATACGAGCGGGGCGTTGAAAATGAGACACTGTCATGCGGCACGGGTGTTACGGCCTCAGCCATCGCCAGCGCTTTCCTGCATCCTGCAAACCAGGGCCTTTATCATATAAAAACACCGGGCGGTGCATTGAAAGTGAGTTTCAACCAAACCGGGGAATTGTTTACTGAAGTATGGCTGGAAGGGCCGGCGAAGTTCGTTTTTTCAGGGGAGGTTGTTGTATGACCGACAACACTCTCACCGGGATCAACATCAGGCTGCGCGCGCTGGAGCCCGGCGATGTCGACCTGTTGTATGCCTGGGAAAATGACACGGCGATATGGAATGTCAGCAATACCATTGCCCCGTTTTCCAGGTTCCAGCTGGAAGAATATGTCCTTAATGCCCAGAACGACATTTTTGCAGCCAGGCAGTTACGCCTCATGATCGATTCGGTTGAACCGGGTGAACAGGAAAAAACGGTCGGAACCATCGACCTTTTTGATTTTGATCCGTTCAATTGCCGGGCCGGCGTTGGCATTTTAATCCGTGAGCCCTTCCGCGAAAAAGGGTATGCGCTGGAGGCGATGAACATTTTTATCCGGTATGCGTTTGGCACGCTGCACCTTCATCAACTTTACTGCAACATCTCACCCGGCAATGTTTCCAGCCTCAATCTGTTTAAGAAACTTGGCTTTGTGAGATGCGGGGTTAAAGAAGAGTGGATCAGAGATGGCAACGGCTGGCAGGAGGAGTGGATGTTTCAACTGGTTGACCATGGCGAATAAAAAGAGACTCTACCTTGTCGCCGCGATCATGGTCATGCTTGTTTCCTTTACCGTGCTTTGGTTTTATGCCAGCTATACGAAGCCTGTGATCAGCCTGAAGGGAAAAAAATCCTGCTATTTTTACATTCATACCGGTTCCGGGTTTGCGGCAGTGAAGGATTCGCTGGTAAAAAAAGGTTTTCTCACTGATCCCGAAAAATTTGAATGGCTTGCCCGGCGTAAGCAATACGACCAGCATGTTAAGCCGGGAAGGTATCGCCTCACCGATGGCATGCGCAACAACGCACTGGTCAACCTGCTCAGGCTCGGTTGGCAGGAACCTGTCAGGATCATCATACAAAACGTCAGGACCAGCGCCGAACTGGCCGGTAAAATCGGGAGACAACTGGAAGTAGATTCCACCAGCCTTGGTAAAATGTTCAACGATCGCGGATACCTTTCGAGGTATGGCCTCTCCCCTCCTACCCTGCTGGCGCTCTTTATTCCCGACACCTACGAGTTTTACTGGAATACATCCGGGGAGCAGCTGTTCAGACGGATGGCGCAGGAGTATGAAAGGTTCTGGACTCCCCGGCGGAGAGAGCTGGCCGATTCGCTGCATCTGACGGTTGCGGAGGTTGTAACCCTTGCCTCGATCGTAGAAAAGGAGAGCAACAAAACGGATGAAAAACCCTTGATCGCAGGGGTGTATCTCAACCGCCTGAAAAAACAGATTCCGCTGCAGGCCGATCCCACCGTGATTTATGCCTGGAACGATTACAGGATCAAACGGGTTTTTAAAGCACACACCGAAATAAAATCGCCTTACAACACCTACTACCACACCGGCCTTCCACCCGGCCCCATCTGCCTGCCTTCAACCGCATCGGTCGATGCCGTGCTCCATGCCGCCAACCATTCCTATTACTATTTCTGTGCAAAAGAGGATTTATCGGGCTATCACAACTTCGCCGCCGACCTGGAAGCACACAACCGCAATGCCAGAAAGTATCAGGATGCGCTGAACAAACTGAACATTAAGTGAACGCCCTTGAACCCTGCGGGAAAGGCAGACTGGCCAATCTTTTGGTGTTGCTGTGTTTTCTCATCCCGGCTCTGCTGGCAGCCGGCCCGAATGACTCGCTGAACCCCGATACCTCCGCTGTTCGCAAAGGAAGGCTTGCGGGGGTCCTTGTCGCACAGGGCACGTTGTACGCCGCTTCCATTACCGGATTGTATTATGCCTGGTACCGCGGCTATCCTCAATCTTCGTTTCATCTGTTCAACGATGGCAACGAATGGATGCAGGTTGACAAATTCGGCCATGCCATCACAACTTATTATATCAGCAGGATCGGCTATTCCACCTATCGCTGGGCGGGAGTGCCGGAGAAGCGGGCTGCCTGGTTCGGAGGATTGCTGGGGTTTGCCTATATGCTGAATATCGAAATCCTCGACGGATTTTCGTCAGAGTGGGGTTTTTCACCTGCCGACCTCACCGCCAACACCCTGGGAACCATGTCGTTTATCGCTCAGCAACTGGCCTGGCATGAACAGCGGTTCTCATTGAAATACTCCTACCACCAGACACAATTTGCGCAGTACCGGCCTGATCTGCTGGGCGACAACCTGATCCAGCAGATGATCAAGGACTATAACGGCCATTCATACTGGATTTCGGGGAACATCTCCGCATTTCTACCGGCCCCTTCAAAATTTCCTAAATGGCTCAACATCGCGGTGGGCTATGGAGCGGGAGGGATGACCGGGGCTTTCGGCAACACCCTGGTTCACAACGGACAGCCGGTACCCGTCTATCAAAGGTACCGCAGGTTTTTACTCTCCATCGATGTTGACCTGACAAGGATTCCGACAAAATCAAAGGTGCTGAAAGGAATCTTCACCGTATTGAGTTTTATTAAGATCCCTGCCCCTGCCCTTGAATACAACTCGCTCGGACAATTTAAGGCGTATGCCTTCTACTATTAAAATTTCCTGTACCTTTACTGTTTTATTTGCCATTGACGATGAAAATCTTACCGATTCCACTAATCCGCGAAGCTGATGCTTACACCATCGTCAATGAGCCGGTTGCCGGCATTGACCTGATGGAGCGGGCGGCGTCGGCTTGTTTCGGCTGGCTGAAGGATAAGATCTCCACAGACCGGCACATCGTGGTGTTTTGCGGTTCAGGGAACAATGGAGGAGACGGACTGGCCATTGCCAGGATGATGAAGGAAGCGGGATTCAGTGTGGATATTTTCACCCTCTCCTCCCCGGAAAAAATGACCCCGGATGCCCGGATCAATTTCCAGAGGGTGCCGGAATGCAAAATATTGGGTGAATCTTCCATCTTGCCGGCAATTGAGGAGGATGATGTGGTGATTGATGCGATTTTCGGGAGCGGGTTGTCACGCCCGGCCGAAGGCTTCGCGACCACTGTCATTCACCATATCAATACAAGCAGGGCAACTGTAGTGGCCATCGATGTGCCTTCCGGGCTTTTCTGCGACACCACATCCCAGGCAACACCGGGCCATCTGCTAATCCGGGCAGACTATACCCTGACCTTCGCCCCTCCGAAACTGGCCTTTTTCTTTCCTGAAAACGATCTGTTCGTCGGAAACTGGCAACTGCTTGATATTGGCATCCACCCTGGCTTCATCGACTCTGCCAAGGTTAAGAACTTTATGCTGGAAGCACGTGATATAGCAGGGCTTCTCAAAATACGCACCAAATTTTCGCACAAGGGAACCTTCGGCCATGCATTGCTCATTGCCGGCTCCACCGGGAAAATGGGTGCAGCGGTACTGTCGGCCGGGGCTTGCCTGCGTTCCGGACCCGGCCTCGTCACCATGCGGGTACCGGCATCAGGGGTTTCCATATTACAGACTGCTGTTCCGGAGGCAATGCTGTCCATTGACCCGGATGGGGATCATTTTTCAGAGGCGCCCGACCTCTCTGCCTTTTCAGCCATCGCCATCGGGCCCGGGATCGGCACCGCGGCACCCACTGCCACCGCACTGAAAGTCCTGATCCAGCATGCAAAAATCCCCATCATCTTTGATGCGGATGCCATCAATATCCTTGCCGGCAACAAGACCTGGCTTGGGTTCATCCCAAAAGGTTCCATTTACACCCCGCACCCCAAAGAAT
This sequence comes from uncultured Bacteroidales bacterium, assembly GCA_903828645.1. Lineage (GTDB taxonomy): Bacteria > Bacteroidota > Bacteroidia > Bacteroidales > FEN-979 > CAIVAT01. The sequence goes on along the minus strand of CAIKNA010000023.1, from coordinate 3,826 downwards.
TTGAGCGGCTAGTTGGAAAAAGCAATAACAATTTTGAACAGAACCGGATGCAGCGTGATTTCTCTTTCAGGTACCAGTGTTACGTGGTATTGAAAGGGGCAAATACCGCCATTACCACTCCCGACGGTCGTTGCTATTTTAACACGACCGGAAATCCGGGAATGGCAACCGGCGGTAGTGGGGATGTGCTTACCGGCATCATCACCGGGCTCATGGCCCAGGGATATTCCTCTCTTGAATCATGCCTGCTTGGCGTTTACGTGCATGGGCTGGCAGGCGACATTGCATTACAGGAACAAGGCTTCGAGGCGCTGATAGCCGGAGATATCATTATTAACCTGGGAAAATCATTTCAAACACTCTATGGAAAATTATGAAAAAGACATTCTGAGCGGCATGGTCATTGCGCCATATCTCCAGAAAGCAACTGCATTGCGTGGCGTAAAACGGTACGTTGGCGGAAACCAGTTTCGCCATGCTTTCGCCACCTTTGCCATCCTGATCGATTATCACTACATGGATTCCGTATTGCTGAAGGCCTCCGTAATCCATGACCTGATTGAAGATGTAAAAGGCACCTCCTACGAAGAGATCAGGGATATTGACAAAGATGGACAGCAGGTGCTGGAACTAGTGCTCGAGGTGACCCGTCAGATGCCTGAAACGAAGGAGGAGTTCCTGAAAAGGATCCTGCTCCAGGGATCTGATTTCGCCAAAGTGCTGAAATGCGCCGATCGCATCAGCAACCTGACCGACCTTCATCCCGACATTTTTGATAAGGAATATATTAAAAACATGATGGCCGACACCATGAAATGGGTTATTCCGATGGCCGAACAGGTGAACCAGGATATGCTGTTTGAGCTGAAGGACCTGATAAAGCGGCGTGAAACCAATCTGAAATACTCCAATTCCATCTGGCCGATGAAGCGGAGTCACAAAAATTAGGAAACGACTGGTTCTTCCACGATATCCGCCTCCACCCTGAGGTTGTCGATGATGAAGTTCTGGCGTTCGGGGGTGTTTTTCCCCATGTAAAAAGTCAAAACATCCAGCACGGCCGATTCCTTTGTTAAAATGACGGGGTCGAGACGGATATCCTTGGCAATGAAATATTTGAATTCATCGGGAGATATCTCACCAAGTCCTTTGAACCGGGTGATTTCGGGACTTGCCCCCAGTTTTTCCATTGCCGAACGCTTTTCCTCTTCAGAATAACAGTAAATGGTTTTTTGTTTGTTTCTCACCCTGAACAGCGGAGTCTGGAGGATGTAGAGGTGCCCGTTGCGCACCAGGTCGGGGTAAAACTGCAGGAAGAAGGTAAGCAGCAGCAACCGGATGTGCATGCCGTCGACATCGGCATCCGTGGCCACCACCACGTAGTTGTAACGCAGGTTTTCGAGTCCCTCTTCCACATTCAGGGCCGACTGGAGCAGGTTGAACTCTTCGTTTTCATAAACCACCCTTTTGCTCAGCCCGAAACAGTTCAGGGGCTTTCCCTTGAGGCTGAAGACCGCCTGGGTATTTACATCACGGGCCTTGGTGATGGAACCGCTGGCAGAATCGCCTTCGGTGATAAAGATGGAGGATTCATAGCGGCGTTCATCGTGATTGTTGTAATGAATACGGCAATCGCGCAGTTTCTTGTTGTGAAGGCTGACTTTTTTTACGCTCTCCTTTGCAATTTTTTTAATGTTTGCCCACTCCTTGCGTTCCTTTTCGCTTTGCATGATCTTCCTGAGCAACGCTTCGGCTGTATCGGTGTTCATGTGCAGGAAATTGTCGAGCTGCTTTTTGACAATATCCATGATGAAGTTGCGGATGGTGATGCCATCGGGTTCCACATGCAGGGAGCCCAGTTTCGTTTTGGTCTGCGATTCAAATACAGGATCCTGTACCTTAATGCTCAGTGCGGCAATGAGCGATGCCCTGATGTCGTTCGTGTCGAAATCTTTCTTGTAGAATTCCCTGATCGTCTTCACCAGCGCTTCGCGAAAAGCAGCCTGGTGGGTACCGCCCTGGGTGGTGTGCTGCCCGTTGACGAACGAATAATACTCTTCGCCGTACATCTCGCAATGGGTGAGGGCACATTCAAAATCGCCGTCGCGCAAATGGATGATGGGATAGATGACCGGGGTGTCAATATAGCTGTTGAGGAGGTCGAGCAGCCCGTTTTGGGCATGAAACCGCTCCCCGTTGAAAATAATGGTCAGTCCGTTGTTGAGAAAAACATAGTTCCACAACATTTTATGCACATACTCGGGAATGTAATGGTACTTGCCAAAAATGCCCTCATCAGGCAGAAAGGTGATGATGGTGCCCGACCTCAGTTCCACCTGCTTCTCTGGTTCATCCACGACCACGTTGCCCTGGTGAAACTCCACAACATGGGTTCTGCCTTCACGGATGGCCTGCACTTTGAATTGCGACGACAGCGCGTTCACGGCCTTTGAACCGACACCATTCAGCCCGACCGCTTTTTTAAATACCTTTGAATCGTACTTTGCACCGGTGTTTATTTTTGATACGCAATCCACAACCTTCCCAAGGGGGATGCCGCGGCCATAGTCACGAACACAAACCAGCTGGTCTTTGATGGTCACCTCGATGGTTTTGCCGTAACCCATCACAAACTCATCAATGGAATTATCGAGAATCTCCTTGATCATCACATAAATGCCGTCATCCGGAGAAGAACCGTCGCCCAGCTTCCCGATATACATTCCCGGCCTCAGGCGGATATGCTCACTCCACTCAAGCGACCGGATACTCTCCTCGGTATAGGTTTCCTCGTTGCTCATTCAGTCCATCGCGTTTTACCCTGCAAAGATACAGGAAAGGCCTGTCAACGCTATACGAATCTCATGAATTTTTCAATTAAGTTATGCACAACTCACGGGAATTACGTTACTTTGCACCTTGTTACAAAGTTAACTATCAAAACGTATGGCACTGGTAATAAAAGAATTAAAGGAAGAGATCGGGTGGATCACCCTGAATCATGACGCAAAGAGAAATGCATTGAGCATTGACCTGCTCACCGAACTGCTCCAGGCAATAAAATCGCTGCGCGAAGAAAAAGCGAGGGTGATCATCATCCGTGCGAACAAGGGGATGAAAGTCTGGTCGTCGGGATTTTATATTGACGAGCTTCCCCGCGACGGATCCGACCCCCTTGCATATGATAATCCCCTGCAAAAAGTGATCCGTGCCATACAAAGCGTGCCGGTTCCGGTGATCGCCATGGCGGAAGGCAGCATCTGGGGAGGCGCCTGCAACATCGCTTTCGTATGCGACATGGTGATCGGGACCAGGGATACCTGCCTGGCAATCACACCTGCCAAAATCGGGGTTCCATACAACACCTCCGGTATCTTACAGTTTCTCGACATCATTGGTTCCCACATGGTGAAGGAGATGTTCTTCACTGCCGAACCCATCTCCGCGGAAAAGGCTTTCGGACTCGGGATCATCAACCACCTTGTTGATGCCGGCGACCTGGAGAACTTCACCATCAGACTTGCCAATAAGATCATTGCCAACTCCCCCCTCAGCATCCAGGTGATCAAGGAGCAGCTGAACATCCTGGGAAATGCGCTTCCCATGACCCCGCAGACCTTCGAACACATCGACATGCTCCGGCGCATTGCCGGCACCAGCGCCGATTACCTGGAGGGCATCAAGGCCTTTTACGAAAAGCGGAAACCGGAGTTCAAAGGGGAATGATTTTTTTCATTTCACTCACAAGCAGGGCGATCTCGGCACGGGTCAGCATGAAATCACGCATGGTGAGTTTCGTCATCCGTGAGAAAACAATGAACTGATA